>CANGRN010000162.1 GCA_947455695.1 Alphaproteobacteria bacterium | reverse complement strand
TGGATGCACGCCGACGGTGCACCAGACATGGGGGAATTTCTCGGCCACCGCCTTCACGCCGGGAAAGCGCGCCAGTTCGGTGCCGATGGACACGCAGACGCCGACGCCGGCGGCGCGGGCACGGTCCACCACCGCCTCTACGTTGCCGGCATAGTCGGGAAAATCCAGATGGCAATGGGAGTCTATCAAGAAATTAGGGGGCAGCATCACAGCGCCCCATTCCGGGCCACCTGGCCAAGATCGCGCGCCGCGCTCAAAATTGTCTGGCGCGGTTCCAGGTGCAGGCCGGTGGCGCGGGCAAAGCTTTGCTCCAGCCGGTTCAGCACCGCGACCCAGCGTTCCAGCCCCGGCGCACCGGCATGTGCGCGCGCGCGAATGCGGTCGGCCAAGGTGGATGTCAGGAACTCGCCGAACAGTTCCAGCCCGTCCTGGGTGCGATACAGTTTCTCGCCCAAGGTCAGCAGCGCCAGCAGGTCTGGGCTTTGGGCATGATCGATCAGCTTGTCGGCTTCCTTTGCCAGGGTGCCGCCATCGCCGGTCGCCAGGGTCAGCGCCGCGCCGATGCTGCCGCCGGCCAGCCGCGCCAGGGCGGCGCGCTCGGCCGCCGTCTCGTCGGGCAGATGCGGCTTCAGCGCCTGATCCATCGTCGCCGCGTCCAGCGGGCGCAAATCCAGCCGCTGGCAGCGCGAGCGGATGGTGGGAAGAAGCCGGCCGGGCGTGTTGGACAGCAGCAGCAGCATGGCGCGCTCCGGCGGCTCCTCCAGCATCTTGAGCAGCGCGTTGGCGGCATTGTCGTTCATGTCGTCGGCGGTATCGACGATGGCAACGCGCCAGCCGCCGGCGCCGCTGGTCATGCCGAAGAAATTGGCCAGCTTCCGGATTTCGTCCACCGCCAGCACCGTCATCAGCTTGCCGGTCTTGGGATTGATGGCGCGCTTGAGTATCAGCAGGCCCGGATGCGCCTGGGATGCGATCTGCCGCGCCGCCGGATTGTCCTGCGGCACACCCAGATCTTCGGGTCCCTCGGCGGTGGCGCCATGCGCCAGCAGGTAGCGCGCGATCCGGTAGGCCAGGGTCGCCTTGCCCACCCCGGGCGGGCCGGTGATCAGCCAGGCGCTGGGCGGGCGCCCTGCCCGCAGCGCGCGGGCGGCGCGGGCCAACACCAGATCCTGTCCAAACAGCCCCATGGTTTCGCGGGGATGGGCAAATCCCTCGATACGGTCGCTGTCATTGGGTTCGGCCGTCTTTTTCGCCATGCCGCTTTATAGATCGAAACGGCGGCTGACGGCGGCCAAAATCGCCTCCGCCACCTGATCCTCGCTGCCCGATGCGTCGATCACCCGGCAACGGTCGGGGCTGCGGCGAGCGATATCCAGAAAGGCCTGGCGCAGCTTTTCATGGAAATCAGTGCCGAACTTTTCGAAGCGGTTCTCCGCGCCCGGCCGCGCATTGGCGCGCTTCAGACCCACCGTCACATCTAGGTCCAGGATCAATGTGAGGTCCGGCTGGAAATCATCCAGCACGGCGCTGTCGATGCGGCGAATGGTTTCGCGGTCCAGGCCGCGGCCCACGCCCTGATAGGCAAAGGTGGAATCATTGAAGCGGTCCGAGATCACCCAGGTCCCGGCCAGCAAGGCCGGGCCGATGGTGCGCGACACATGATCGGCGCGCGCCGCATAGGCCAATAGAGTTTCGGTGACGGCATCCCAGCGGCCGGGCTCGCCTTCCACCATCAGTTTGCGAATCTGTTCGGCGCCGGGCGAGCCGCCGGGCTCGCGGGTGGCCAGAACCTGGATGCCGCACTGTTCCAGCGACGACGCCAATCGCTTGATCTGCGTGGACTTGCCGGTGCCCTCGCCGCCTTCCAGGGTGATGAAGCGGCCCGCCATCGAACCGCTATTTCTTCCAGAGACGCGAAACGGAATTCCAAGCCTTGCCGAAGATGCCGACTTCGGCGACCGCTTGCGCGGCATAGACCGGCACGGTCAGGGCCGGAAACTCCGGCGCCGTAATCACCAGCACGCCGACCTTCTGGCCGACGGAGACCGGCGCCCTCAGGCCCGGATCAGGCTTCACCACCGTCTTCATGCCGGCATGGGAATCCACCTGCATGGTAACATTCAGCGCCTTGGCCGCCGTCACCGGCACGGTCGGCTGCACGCCGCCTTCCAGCACCACGCTGCCCGCCACCTGGTTTGTCGTCAGCACCGGATAGGAGCGGAATTCGCGGAAGGCCAGGTCCATCACCCGGCTCGCTTCCTCGGCGCGCTTGATGTTGGGGAAATAGTCGTTCTTGTACTGCGGGAAGCGCAGGCCGTTCAGCACCAGGATCAGGCGCTGGTCGCCGCGCTTCGCCGAAATGGTGATGCCGTAACCGGCGGCGTCGGTGTGGCCCGTCTTCAGGCCATCGGCGCCCGGCAGCGATCCCAGCACCAGGTCGCGGTTGGGCTGATGGATATTGTGCCAGACGAATTCGCGCTCGCTGAAGTAATGGTACAGGTCCGGATAGGTGTTGATGATGTGGCGCGACAGCTTGGCCAGGTCCAGTGCGCTCATCAGCTGGCCGGGCGGGTCCGGCAGGCCGTCGGGATTGACGAAGGTCGACTGCGCCAGGCCAAGTTCCTTGGCCCGCTTGTTCATTATGTTGACGAAGCCTTCGAAGGTGCCGCCCAGCGCCTCGGCCACGACTACGCAGGCATCGTTGCCCGACTGGATGATGATGCCGCGGATCAGGCTTTCCACCGCGATGCGGGAATTCAGCTCCACGAACATCTTGGAGCCCTGGGTGCGCCAGGCCCGCTCCGACACCGGGAAGGTATCGGTCAGCTTGACGCGGCCATCCTTGATCCGGCTGAACAGCAGTTCGATGGTCATCAGCTTGGACATCGACGCCGGCGGCATCGGCATCAGCCCGTCCTTCTGCCACAGCACCTGCCCGGTCTGGGCATCCATGATCAGGCCGTGTTCGGCGCTGGTCTCGATGGCGGCCTGTGCCGGCAGCGCAAAGGCGGCCAGCAGAGACAAGGACAGGAAGAAGCTACGAAGCATGGAGTGTCCTGCCTATTGGTCTACGACGATATGGGCGTCATTGGCGCCGCCACCGGTGATGCGGGACAGCGCGGCATCGGCGTCCGCAACCGAGGAAAGCGGTCCGCTGCGCACTCTATATAGGGTCTGCCCCCCGCGTTGAAGAGTGGATATCCGCAGGTCGCCGCCCACCCGGTTCAGCAGCGCCTTGGCGTTCTCCAGCTTGGAGAAGGCGCCCAGTTGCACATACAAATGTGTCACCACCGGGACCGGAACCCGTGTCACTTTCCCGGTCGGCTGGTCGTCGGCGAACATTTGGGACGGAATGGCGGCGGTAGGCATCTGCGCCGACTTGGCCGGCGGGGGCGCGACCGTGGCGCCCGGCACGATGCCCAGCGCGGCGGTATCCACCTTGCCGGACGGTGCGGCGGGCAGCGCGCTGGCGATGGCGGGCGGGGTAATCGGGGGCGGCGCACCGTTGATGTCGGCGCGACCCAGATAGGTGACGCGCACCCGCGCGGTGCCGGTCTGCACCACGTCCAGCAGTTCGGCGGCGCGCTTGGACAGGTCGATGATGCGGCCGCGCGCATACGGGCCGCGGTCATTGACCCGCACGATCAGGGATTTGCCATTGTCCAGATTGGTGACACGGACATTGACCGGCATAGGCAGGGTCTTGTGGGCGGCGGTCAGCTGGTTGCCGTCATACATTTCGCCGTTGGCGGTGTGCTTGCCGTAGAAGGTCGGTCCATACCAGGAGGCGACCCCGGTCTCGTCATAGTCCGGCTGCTCGCGCGGGTAGTACCAGACATTGTCGATCTGGTAGGGCTGGCCCACCTTGTAGACCCCGGCATTGGGCGGAACCTGGACCGTATGATCCTCGACCGGCTTGGGCGGGGGCGCCGGCGGCGTGGAACAGGCAGCGGCCAGAACGGCCGTTGCGGCAAAGGTACAGAAGCGCAGGGATACCCGCATCGAATCGGCCTAGAGCGACCGGGCCAAGCTAGCGGCTGGGGGCTGTCTGCTCAACCGGAGTTGCCGTAACCTCGCGGGAAAGCTAGAGAAACCGCCACGGATGGGTGGCCGAGTGGTTTAAGGCAGCGGTCTTGAAAACCGCCGGGCCTGCAAGGGTCCCGTGAGTTCGAATCTCACCCCATCCGCCATTGGCCTTTGAAGTGACTCAGCTTTTCGCCAATTCCGCCCTGTTAAGCCAAATATCCGCTTTACATCGGAAACCGGCCACTCAGCCCCGCCAGCCCAGTGTCCGCTTTGCGCCAATAGCGGACATTGGGATGACGGGGTCGCATGTCCACTCTTGGGGTAAAGTGGACCTTCCCGCTTCTGAAACGCCATCAACGCTATCAAGGTTGTGATCGCGGATGCCATCCAAACACTGCCCGGTTAGGTGCCCAAGGATCGCATCGATTTTATGCCCCATTGCATGATCTGGTTAGACAATTGGAGCCGAACGAACAGGCACTCTAGGCAGTGTGGTGTTAGAAATGACAGAGATGGACACTAACCTCGTCCCCAGCCACTCACCAGCTCAATTGAACCAGGGAAACTGCATGGCTGGGCAGGTCCGTGCGGAGCCTGACTTCGCTGCTTTCGGCATTGACCCAGTAGGGTGATTCCAGCAGCTGCAGGCCCTCCTTGGTCTTCAGCTCCGCTATCTGCTGCGCGCTCGGATTTTGCGGCGAGCCCATCGCCTTCCACGCCGTATAGGCGTTGGAATGGGCATCGTCGATCCGGTAGTGCGTGATCCTGACCCGTCCGGCCGCCTTGGGCAGACCCTTTACATGGATCTCGACCGGCGCCGCCGACCCGCCTTTTTCGTCGTCGTGATAATTCCACACCAATACGGCGGCTTCGCGCGCATTCGCCGTCGCCATGGCATCAATGTCGGACT
>CANGRN010000161.1 GCA_947455695.1 Alphaproteobacteria bacterium | reverse complement strand
GGCGTCGGCGTCCGCCACCACGGTGGCGACGGCCACCTGCACCGGCGCCAGCCACAGCGGGAACTTGCCGGCATGGTGTTCGATGAGCACGCCGATGAAGCGTTCCAGCGAGCCGACGATGGCGCGGTGAAGCATGACGGGCGCATGACGCGCGCCGTCGGCGGCGATATAGCCGGCGCCCAGGCGTTCGGCAGTGTTGAAGTCCACCTGAAGGGTGCCGCACTGCCAGTCGCGGCCGATGGAATCGCGCAGCACGAATTCCAGCTTGGGGCCGTAGAAGGCGCCTTCGCCGGGATTGATGACATAGTCCAGGCCGGCCGCCGTGGTGGCTTCCGCCAGCGCCTTTTCGGCCTGGTCCCACACCGCATCGCTGCCGATGCGGTTTTCGGGCCGTGTCGCCAGCTTCACCCGGACCTCTTCAAAGCCCAGGTCCTTGTAGCAGGCCAGCAGCAGCTTGCAGAACGAGGTGGTCTCGGGCGTGATCTGTTCATGGGTGCAGAAGATGTGGGCGTCGTCCTGCACAAAGCCGCGCACCCGCATGATGCCGTGCAGCGCGCCCGACGGTTCATAACGGTGGCAGGAGCCGAACTCCGCCATGCGGATCGGCAGCTCGCGATAGGACTTGAGCCCCTCGTTGAAGATCTGCACATGCGCCGGGCAGTTCATCGGCTTGACCACCAGGGTGCGGTTCTCGTCTTCCACTTCCGCCAGGAACATGTGCTCGCGGTAGTTTTCCCAGTGGCCGCTGGCTTCCCACAGCTTGCGGTCCAGCAGCAGCGGCGTCTTCACCTCGATGTAATCGGCGCGCACCAGCTGGCGGCGGATATAGTTTTCCAGCGCCCGGTACAGGGTATAGCCGTTGGCGTGCCAGAAGATCTGCCCGGTGGCGACTTCCTGGATATGGAACAGGTCCATCTCCTTGCCGATCTTGCGGTGGTCGCGCTTCTCGGCTTCCTCCATCCGCGTCAGATAGGCATCCAGTTCCTTCTTGTCGCGCCAGGCGGTGCCGTAGATGCGCTGAAGCTGCGCGTTCTTGGCATCGCCGCGCCAATAGGCGCCGGAGATCTTGGTCAACTTGAAGGCATCGCCGATCTCGGCGGTGGTGCGAAAGTGCGGGCCGCGGCACAGGTCGTGCCAGGTGCCGTGCCAGTAGATCGAGACGTCTTCGTCCGAGGGGATGGAGGCGATCAGCTCGGCCTTGAAGGTCTCGCCGATGCCCTTGAAATGCGCGATCGCCTTGTCGCGCGGCCACACCTCGCGGCGGGTGGGCAGGCCCGCCTTGATGATCTTGCGCATCTCTTCTTCGATTTTCGGCAGGTCGTCGGGCGTGAAGGGCTCGGCGCGTGCGAAGTCGTAATAGAAGCCGTCCTCGATGGCCGGGCCGATGGTCACCTGGGTGCCCGGATACAGCGCCTGCACCGCCATGGCCAGCACATGCGCCATGTCGTGGCGGATCAGCTCCAGCGACTCATGGTCCTTGCGGGTGATGATCCGGATCTTGGCGTCCTGCTCGATGGGCCGGAACAGGTCCCATTCCTTGCCGTCCAGGGTGATGATCAGGGCGGCCTTGGCCAGCCCCGGCCCGATGGCGGCGGCGATTTCCCCGCCGGTCACGCCCTTGGGAAAGGTCAAGGCCTTGCCGTCGGGCAAGGTTATGGTGACCTGTTCAGGCGCTGCGGACACGGGCTTCTCCATGGGATTCTTCAACGGATTGGGACCTTTGGCCCCTGTCGGGCCTTGCGTCAAGTATGGCCCTTGTCCGTCTATTACAGTTGTAGTAGAACTTGCGTCACGCCCGCGGACGGCAGACAATCACCCCGCGGGGACATGGAGGAAGTCATGAAGTTTTTTGTGATCGCTTCGGCGCTGCTCACCCTGGCCGCGCCCGCTTACGCCGCGAATATGTGCCTCGACACACGGGAGATCGTCTCCAGCACGTCCAAGGACGGCAAGACGATGGTGTTCAAGATGAAGGACGGCCGCACCCTGGTGAACCACCTGCATGGCAACTGCCCGGACCTGAAATACTACGGCTTCGCCTGGCAGCTGCACACCGGCGACAACAAGGTCTGCGAGAATGAGCAGAGCTTCCAGGTGCTGCAGTCCATGCAGACCTGCACCCTGGGCAAGTTCGACCGGACCGACCGCCAGGCCCAGTCCAAGCCGGCCCAGCCGGTACGCTGATCCCGGTTGCCGCAATCAGGAAGGCCCGGCGCAAGCCGGGCCTTTTTTGCGTGGGCTCGCCAAAACGGCCAAAGCTCCGCCCGGTTCCCGCTTTTCTTGCTGGCGGCCCGCAGCATCCAAAAAGCCCCGCTGAACGTTATCGGTTCCAGAGGGTCACAATTTGGAGATTGCCATGAAAAAAGCTGCATTCATCGCCATCGGCCTGACCGCCCTGGCGATCTCGGCCTGCGCGCCGCGCTATTACGATCACGGGGACCGCTACGGCTATTATGAGCGCGGCTACGGCGACCGCGACCGTGACGGGATTCCCAACCGCTATGACCGCGATCGGGACAATGACGGCGTGCCGAACTACGAGGATCGCCGTCCTAACAATCCCTACCGTTACTAGATTCTTTGCCTGGAAAACAAAGGGCCCGGTGTCAGCCACCGGGCCCTTTTTGTTACTTCTGGCCGCCCAGGTAATCGCCCTTGCCCAGCGCCACGCCCGCATTGCGCAGGATGCCGTAGGCGGTGGTGATGTGGAAATACACATTCGGCAGCACGAACTTGCCGACATAGTCGGCGCCGTTGAACTCGAAGGTGACGCTGGGGAACTTCAGCACGATCTCCTTGTTCTCCGAACCCACGAAGCTCTTGCGGTCCAGGGTTTTCAGGAAATCGATGGTCTTGGCCACCCGCGCCTTCAGTTCGGCAAACGTGGTTTCGGTGTCTTCGTATTTGGGGATCTCCACACCCGCCAGCCGCGCGCCGCAGCCCTTGGCGCCGTCGGTGGCGATATAGACCTGGGCCTTCAGAGGCAGCATGTCCGGCGCCAGCCGCGCCTCGCTGGGGTCGATGCCGCCATGGGCCTCGCCCTTGGACAGCACGGTGGAAAGCCCGCCCAGCATGTGGATCAGCGGCGGAATGGAGGCGTCGTAAATGTCATAGGCCATAATGTCTTCCCTCGGGGTTATATGTGAGCCGTATGTGGGGACGGGCGAGGGGAATTGAAGGGCAAACCGTCCTGTTTTCAACCCCGCCGGCGCAAGGGGCTTGAGGCCGGGACTTGAGGAAAGCGGATTTCCGGCCTAGGAAGCGGGGCCTTTCAAAAAGACAGTGCCATGACAGATGAAAAGCCCGCCGACACCTTGCCCGACCGCCTGTCGACCAACCCGTCCAGCCCCCATCACAATCCCGAGCTCCTGGAGCGCGGCGTGGGGGTGAAGTTCAACGGCGTCGACCGCAACAATGTCGAGGAATATTGCGTCAGCGAGGGCTGGGTGCGCCTGGCCGTGGGCAAGACCGTCGACCGCAACGGCAACGCCATGACCGTCAAGTATAAGGGCAAGGTCGAGCCGTATCTGCGCTAGCCGTCCCGAAATCGACGCGGCCTGAACGTCTGGCCGAAGCGAGTTGTCCCGATCCGAACCAGTTAACCAGTGGACCGGCGCCTTTTGCATGGCACGGTTCCTGAAGCGGTAGCCCCGAGATCCTAGATATCGGGGGGCCACCATGCTCACGCGAAAGAACCTGCTTGCCTGCGTCTTCACCGGCGCCGGATTGATGACGACCATCGTGGCGGCCCAGGCGGGTGGCATGTCCGGCATGGGCGGGATGCGCAGCGTCAATATCGGCAGCGTGTCGAACCGGCTGGGGGCGCTGAACTGCAAGAACTTCGGCAGCGGCCAGCGGCTGAACGTGTTCAGCAACAACAGCATCACCAACAACATTAACCGCGCCACCAACATCAACGTCAACAAGCGGCTGACGGTCTACAGCCCGGTCAATGTCACCACCAATATCGACCGCTCGACCAACATCAATGCCGAAACCAATATCGACAATTCCAAGTACATCGACAATTCCACCAACATCAGCGTCAACAAGTCGATCAACATCCGCACCACCAACATCTTCAACGGCCGCATGGGCGGCGCCTCGGGCAGCGATCACGGCCAGGGCGGCACATGGGGCAGCCACAGCGGCGGGGGCGGTGGAAACTGGGGCGGCGGCGGCAACAATGGCGGCGGCAATAACAATGGCGGGGGCCAGAACAACAATGGCAACGAGAACAACAACGCCAACGAAAACAACATCGACAATTCCAGCAACAACTCGAACACCATCAACAATTCCAACGCGATCAACGCCCAGGGCGCGATCGATTCCTTCTTCAACGGCCTGAGCGAATATCGCTGACAGCCATTTCGTCAACAAAAAGGCCCGGTGAGCGATCACCGGGCCTTTTGCGTTTGAAGCCGATTTAGCGGGAGATCACGACACCGCTCTCATACGTTGTCACGTGCGGCTCGCGCGCCCACTGGCGGTCGTCCCATCCTTCCGACACGGCCGACAGGGCGATGCGCGCCCCGTCCACATTCTGCGCCTTGCAGGCGAAATCGACATGCCGCATGCGGCTGTCGCCTTCGGGGAAGGTCACGGTCTCGGTGGAATCCTTGGGCAGGATGCCCGAGAAGACGGTGTGGGTGGTGCCGTCGCGATAGGTCACGCTGATATGGGCGCAATCCACCGTGTCACCCGACGCCACGAATTGCAGCTTTTCCACCGGGCCTTCGAAATGCTCCCAGCTGACATCAGTGTAATGATCGGCCGCCACGTTCACCGATCCGATCTGGTGGACTTCGGCATGGGCAGGAAGGGCAGAGGCGACGCCCACCAGCAGCACGGCGCCCAATATGGCCAGGGATGATTTCAGCATGGAACTCTCCACAAATTGCATAGTCCGTTGTTCCATAAACGGCGCCGCCGCCCTGTTGTT
>CANGRN010000160.1 GCA_947455695.1 Alphaproteobacteria bacterium | reverse complement strand
GGCGGCCGCGCCGGCCAATGCCGCGCCGGGAGACCTTGGCAACAACATGGCCGGCGAAGTCTGCCGCCTGAACGGCAACGATATCGTCTGCGCCGGCAAGGTCACGACCGGCGGCATTCACCGCGTCGCGCTGGGTTCGGGCCTGACAGGCAGTGATGCGGCGCGGCGCTCCGCGGTGGCGGGCGCCATTCGCGGGCTGCCGACCGACGGCACCGCGGCGGGCCTGCGCTGCGACGGCGGCAAAAGCCTGGATGCCAGCACCTATCTTTTCTCCTGCACCTCCGGTGCAGGCGACGCCCCGCATGTGGTTCTTGCCGCGGTGACGCCGGCAGGCCTGATGCTGGCCGATGGTTTGCCCGGCATGATCGACGTCCTGTCCGCCGCGATTGCCGCCACGTCGGGCGCACCGGTTTCGGGCGCCGCCGCCGCGACAGCCGCGGTTAAAGCCGGCTTCACCCCTCGGGTGCTGAACGCCAATGCCAATGATTATTCCGGCTATCTGCAACTGCGCGCGGCGGGCAGCCGCGCCAGCGCCGGCGGCAACTATCCCGCCGCCGAGCAGGCTTACCGCGATGCGCTGGATATCGAGACCCGTCTGTTCGGACCCGATTCCGCTGCCGTCGGCGCGACACTGCTGGAACTGGCGTTGCAGGTTTCGAACCAGCAGCGTTTCGACGAAGCCGCCGCCTTGTTCCGCCGCGCCACCCCCATCGTGGAAGCTGCCCCCAGCCCGGAAATCCGCGCCCGGCTCGCCTCCTATCGCGGGCTCGATGCCGCCAACCAGCGTCACTATGAAGAGGCTCTGACCTTTGCCCGGCAGGACACGCTGGCGCGCCAGCGCGCGGTGGACGCGGTGCGCAATGGCGGGCTGGACATGAACGGCAATCCGCCGGTGGTCACCACCCTGTTGGACGGCGAGCTGGCGCACGCGCTTCGGGTGCAGGCGGCGCTGGAACTGCGCATGGGTAACAATGCCGGCGCCCAGGCCGCCGCCGAAAAGGCGCTCTACATCATCACCGCCCATCCCGACCTGCCGTTGGCCTGGCGAGCCGACATCGTGGCGCTGATGGGCGAGATCAATGCGCGCCAGGGGCGCGTGGTGGTGGCGGAACGCAATTACACCGACGCGCTGGCGATGGACCGCAAGCTGTTCGGAGAGGGCGGCCCCACCATTCAGGCGCTGCTGCAGCTGGGCCGTTTCTACAGCGACGAGCAGATCTATCCCTCGGCCATCGCGTCCTACCGCGAGGCCTTCGCCCTGCTGGCCAAGAATCCCCTGGCGCGTAGCCAGGTCGTGGCCGACCAGATCGTGCCGTTTTTGACGGCCGCCAATGCCTCGCTGGGCGGCGGCGACCGCGCCCGCCTGGAAGGCGAGATGTTCACCGCCGCACAGATGACCGACAGCGGCGTCACCGGACAGACCATTGCGCGCATGGCGGCACAGCGGGCAGCGGAAACCCCCGCCTTGGCCGCGCAGGTGCGTGCCACCGAGGATGCGCTGCGTGCCCGCGACGAAGCCCGCATGGCCCTGGCCGCCGAACGCGCCAAGACCAACGATTTGCGCGATGCCAAGCGCGAACTGGCCCTGTCGGCGGCGCTGGAAGCCGCGACATCGCGCGCCGATTCCGCCAGCGCCAAGCTGCATGCGGATTTCCCCGCCTATGCCACCATGGCCGATCCCGGTGCGGTGAGCCTGGACGCGATGAAGCGCACCCTGCATCCGCGCGAAGCCTTTGCCGGTTTTGTGATCGGTGTTCATTCCGCCTATGTGCTGCTGGTCACATCCGAAGGCCTGACGGTCAAGCAACTGCAAACCAATGCCGACGATCTGGCCGCCGACATCGCCGATCTGCGCAGCGCCTTCGTGCCCAAGCTGGGCAAGCTGCCGGATTTCAGCCTGGCCACTGCCGCCGCGCTTTATAATGAGACGCTGGGCCCGGTCTCGCCGCAGCTGGCGAATGTGGATCACCTGGTGGTGGCCACCAGCGGCGATCTGGCCAGCCTTCCCTTCTCGCTGCTGGTGACGGCGGCGCCGGCGCGGGCCAATGACTATGTCGGCGCGGCCTGGCTGATCCGCAAGGCAGCGGTATCCTCTACGCCATCGGCCCGCGCCTTCCTGGCGCTGCGCGGCGTGGCCCACACCGCAAACGCCAAGCCCTTCCTGGGCGTGGGCAATCCCACCTTCCAGGGCGGCGGCGCCAACCAGGCGCTGGCGCTGAATGCCCTGGCCTCGGCCTGTCAGGCCGGCGGTCCTGCCGATCCGGCGCTGCTGCGGGCCCTGCAGCCCTTGCCCGAAACCGCCGCCGAAGTTCAGGCGGTGGGCCGCGACCTGGGCGCGTCCCCTGACGACATCCTGACGGGCGCCGGCGCCAGCGAAGCGGCCTTGCGCTCCAAGGCTCTGGATCAATATGCGGTGCTGTATTTCGCCACTCACGGCATGCTGCCCGGCGAACTGCACTGCCAGGCCCAACCGGGCCTGGTCCTGTCGCCGCCCGCCACGCCGGCCACCTCCACCAGTGCCGACGGCCTTCTCACCGCCAGCGAAATCGCGGCCCTGAAGATCAACGCCAACCTGGTGGTGCTGTCGGCCTGCAACACCGGCGCCGGCGGCGGCAAGAGCTTTGGCGGCGGCGCGCTGCAGGGCCTGGCCGACGCCTTCTTCAGTGCGGGGGCCCATGCCGTGCTGGCCAGCCATTGGGAAGTGCCCTCGGCCGCCACCATGTCGCTGATGACCGGCACCTTCTCGAACATGGCCAAGGACCCCAAACATGACGCGGCCGAGGCCTTGCGCCAGGCGCAACTGTCGCTGATCGCCAAGGACAACACCGCCCATCCCTTTGAATGGGCGGCTTTCACCCTGATCGGCGACGGGGCTTGAACCGTATGAATAAGTGGATGGGCACGCCACGGGAGGCATCGATGAGATCCATTGCTCTGGCCCTGTTGGGCTGCGTACTGACCTTTCCCATGGTTGGGGCCGCGGACGCCGCCACACTGGTGGTGGCCGAAGCGCGCGGCATTGTGCTGAAACCCGGCTCCACCCTGGATTCGACCAAGCCGCTGACCCTCAAGCAGGGCCAGCACGTCACG
This sequence comes from Alphaproteobacteria bacterium, assembly GCA_947455695.1. Taxonomy (GTDB): domain Bacteria; phylum Pseudomonadota; class Alphaproteobacteria; order Micropepsales; family Micropepsaceae; genus Rhizomicrobium. Next base: position 1,868 of record CANGRN010000160.1, on the reverse strand, counting down.
CTGATTTCCGAAACCGGCTCGACCCTGAAGCTGGACGGACCCTCTGACCGCCCCCCGGTGGCAACCGGGGCTGCGGCCGGCGTGGGACTCAACCAGACCCTGGCCGCGCTGGTCACCCAGCGCCAGGCGCGCGCCGGCGAGTTCGGCGTCACCCGCGGCACCGTGCTGGCCGACCTGCCCGAGCCCTGGGTGCTGGACGCCACCCATAGCGGCAATGTCTGTGTGATGGAAAATGGCACGCCGGTATTCTGGCGCCCCGATCCCAAGACCGCCGTGGCGATCAGCGTTGCGCCGGTGGACCACAGCTGGACCGCCAAGACGCAATGGCCGGTGGGCTCGGACCGCATCCAGATCACCACCGACGTGCCGATGCGCGCCGGCGAAACCTATGTGGTGAACTTCAACGGCAATGAATCGGCGGTGACGATGGTGCAGGTGCCCGCCACCCTGACTAATGCCGAGATGCGCGCCGGCTGGATGGCCGCCCGCCGCTGCGAACAGCAGGCCCAGGCGTTGCTGAAGACCGCCACCCCGTGAAGGCATTCCTCGCCGGCCTCGGCGCGGAGCGGCGCAAGGCCCTGCGCTCGGCCTCCATCCTGGTGGCCGTTGCGCTGGTCAGTGCGATGTTCTCGCTGCTGCTGGTGGACAATTTCTCGGTCCTGACGCGCCTGGACCAGTTCGTGCAGGACTGGGAAATCGCCTCGGTCTTCGCGCCGCGCGAGGAACAGGACCCCAAGATCGTCATCGTGGCGGTGGACGAGGCGACCCTGGCGCAATTTCCCTATCGCTCGCCGGTGGATCGCGCCTTTCTCTCAACCCTAATCCGGCAGATCGCCGCCCATCATCCCGCCGCCATCGAGTCCGACTTTCTGCTCGACCAGCCGACGGAAGAGGCCAAGGACAAGGCTCTGGCCGCCACCTTGCGCGAAACCAGGGTGCCGCTGGTCATCAGCTATATCGCCAGCCATGACATCGTCACCCCGGAACAGAAGGCGTTCGAGGATGCCATGGTGCCGCCGCGCCTGCGGGCACTGGCCAACCTGCCCACCGACCAGTTCGACACAGCGCGCGATGTTTTTCCCGGCGCCAAGGTGGGCGGCCATTACATCCCCGGCGTCGCGCGCGCCGTGGCGGCCAAGGTCGGGGTGGAAACGCCGGAGAAAAGCGTGCCGATCGTCTGGCGCGGACGCCCCGCGCCCACCGAGCTTGATCCCCGTCCCAAGCCCTTTGTGCAGTATTCCGCCGCCATGGTCGCCAACCCGGCGCTGTCGGCGGTGTTCGACACCTGGTTCAAGGACAAGATCGTGCTGATCGGGTCGGATGTCACCCTGGTGGATCGTCACCGCACGCCCTTCTCGGTGGTCTATGCCGGCGATGACGGCCAGCTGCCGGGGATCGTGATCCAGGCCCATGCCCTGTCGCAGCTGATTCATCACAAGAAATCGCCCATTGCCGGCTGGCAGCTCAATTTCGTCGTCACCCTGGCGCTGGCGCTGCTGGGCGCCGGCCTGGCGGTCGTCAATGCCTCGCTCTGGATACGGGCGATCGGTGTGCTGCTGCTGTTGCCGATATTCGGGGCAGGCGGCGTGGCGCTCTACCATTATGCCAATGTGATCCTTAGCCTGATGGCGCCGTCCCTGGCGCTGGTGGTCTCCTTCTTCAGCATGGAAGCCTTGAGCGGCCGCGAGGCGCGCAAGCAGAAAGCCTTCATCCAGGGCGCATTCTCCCGCTATGTCTCGCCCGCCATCGTGGACCGGATGGTGGCCGATCCCTCCAGCATGAACCTGGAAGGCGAGCGCCGGGAAATGACCTTCCTGTTCTCGGACATCGCCGATTTCACCACCATGTCCGAGCAGATCGACGCCATC
>CANGRN010000159.1 GCA_947455695.1 Alphaproteobacteria bacterium | reverse complement strand
CTGATCAGTCATGGTCCGGCTGGACCATTCCGCAATCACAGACAATTTCCGGCGGCAGGCTCAGCGGCAGGCGCGCGCGGCGGTGAAAGCCCGGCGACAGCGCCAGCAGCGCCCGCGCACCTGTCTGGGTGGCTTCCCATGTGGCCATGCCGGTGCGGAAACATTTGCGGCACCGCAGGATCTTTTCAACATGAACGTCCTGATCCATGCATCAAGGCTACCGCACAAAGCCGAAGCCTTGGTTTGGTCCGGCGCGCGATTTTGATTCAAGACTTAGAGATTCCGGCCTTCAAAGATCCCTGGGCCGCACGAATTCCGCCAGCTTGCCGGTGCCTTGCGCCACGTCGCGCCAGCGGCCGACATCGAAATCCAGCACCGCCAGGGCACAAGTGGGGAATTTTTCTTCCAGCGCCTCGTGCCGCGCCCGTTCCTTGCGGCGCACCGGCTCGCGCGCCAGTTGCCCGGCACAGGCTTCCAGTCCCGGATTGTGGCCCACGATCATCAGGGAGGAAACCGCCACGGGGGCGCCGCGCACCGCCGCCACGATCCGGGTGGCATCGGCCAGGTAAAGATTTTCGCGATACTCGATTTCGCTTTCCAGCTGCTGCAGCACCAGCTCGGCGGTCTGGGTGGTGCGCACCGATGAGGAGCACAGGATGAGGTCGACCTTGTAATCGCTCTTGCGCAGATAGCGCGCCATGGCGCCGGCATCCTGCATGCCCGCCAGCATCAGGGGACGGTCGAAATCTTCCGTGCCTCCGTCGGCCGGCTGGGCCTTGGCATGACGCAGCAGAAACAGGCGTTTCATCTCGCAAATACCTGCTTTTCCGAGGGCCCGGCGGACCCCTGCGAATCCCGCATAAAGCTTATGTTCTTGACCCCTGTGGGGCAACCGCGCGACAAAACACGCCTTCAAGGACAAGGGCTTATGGCGACGAACAAAAAACCGGGAAAATGGCGCAGGCGCACCCAGGCGGTGCGCGGCGGCCAGGTGCGGACAGCTTTCCAGGAAACCTGCGAACCGCTGATTTTCACCGCCGGCTATGCCTATGACGCCGCCGAAGAAGCCGAAGCCCGCTTCAAGGGCGAAAGCCCCGGCTTCCAGTATACCCGCCTGGCCAACCCCACGATCAGCATGTTCGAAGAGCGCATGGCGCAGCTGGAAGGCGCGCCCGTGGCGCGCGCCACAGCCACCGGCATGGCCGCCGTCACCGCCGTGTTCCTGGCGGGCCTGAAGACCGGCGATCATGTCGTATCGGCCAGCGCGCTGTTCGGTTCCTGCCGCTACGTCATGGACAGCGTGCTGCCGCGCTTCGGCATCACCACCACCTTTGTGGAAGGAAGTGACCTGTCGGCCTGGCAGGCGGCGATGCGGCCCGAAACCAGGCTGCTGTTCGTGGAAACGCCATCCAACCCCACGCTTTCGATCGTGGATATCGCCGCGGTGGCGAAGATCGCGGAAGCCGGCGGCGCCCGGCTGATCGTGGACAATGCCTTTGCCAGCCCCGCCCTGCAGCGGCCGATGGAGTTCGGCGCCCATATCGTGGTGCATTCCTCCACCAAGTTCATTGACGGCCAGGGCCGCGCCATGGGCGGGATGATCCTGTGCCGCCAGGATTTCCTGGAGGAAAATCTGCAGCAGTTCCTGCGCAACACCGGCCCCACCATCAGCCCCTTCAATGCCTGGCTGCATCTGAAAAGCCTGGAGACTCTCGATCTGCGCATGAAGCAGCATTGCGAGAACGCCCAGCGCGTGGCCGATTTCCTGGCCGGCAACAAGAAAGTGACGCGGGTCCTCTATCCCTTCCGTCCCGATCATCCCCAGCACAATCTGGCCAAGGCGCAGATGGATGGCGGCGGCGGCGTGGTGGCGTTCGAAGTGGCGGGCGGCAAGCCATCCGCCTTCCGCCTTGCCAACGCGCTGGGCCTGATCGACATCTCCAACAATCTGGGCGACGCCAAGAGCCTGATCACCCATCCCGAAACCACCACCCACCAGAAAATGACTCCCGAGGCGCGCGCCGCCGCCGGCGTCACCAGCGGCATGATGCGCCTGTCGGTCGGGCTGGAAGATGCCGAGGATCTTTGCGAAGACCTGGATCAGGCCCTGAAGGTGGCGTGATGGCCGAACACAAAATCCGCCTGACATGGAACGATGGCGGCAGGCCCTTTGCCTACGAATCCTATCCGCGCGAACACCAGATCGCCTTCAAGGACGGGCAGGATATGCTGACCGCCAGCGCCTCGCCCGCCTATCGCGGCGACGGCAAGCATGGCGACCCCGAGGACATGCTGGTGGCGGCGCTGTCGTCCTGCCACATGCTGAGCTTCCTGGCGATCTGCACCAAGAAGAAGATCACCGTCCAATCTTACGAGGATGATGCGGTGGGATTTCTGGAAAAGGACGGCGGCAAGCTCTGGATCACGCGGGTCATTTTACGCCCCAAGGTCGTGTGCAACGCGGACGCGGCAACCCTGGAACAAATTCACCACCTGGCGCACGAAGCCTGCTTCATCGCCAATTCCGTGAAGACCGAAGTCACCGTCGAGCCGCGTTAAAGCGCGGCGGCGCTGACATTTTCTGCCGCGCTAACCATTGCGCGCAATTGCCGCTTGCGCCGCCCACCCCGCCCCCCGATAATTGTCCCATGTTTGGATTGGAACATTTTGAATTGGAAGAAGCCCTGGGGCACCAGTATGCGCTGGAGACCCGCGCCATCCGCGTATCGGTAAGGCCGGCCTATCTGGACGACCAGTCCGATCCGGAAGACGACCGCTATGTCTGGTCCTACACCGTGACCATCGAGAACCGCGGCAAGGAAACCGTGCAGCTGTTGTCGCGCTACTGGAACATCATGGACGGTGCGGGCCGGGTGCAGGAAGTGCGCGCCGACGGCGTGGTTGGCGCCCAGCCGGTGATCCCCCCGGGCGAGAGCTTCCAGTACACCTCCGGCTGCCCGCTGGAGACCGCCTCGGGCACCATGACCGGCCATTACCAGATGCGCAGCGCATCGGGCGAAAATTTCGAGGCCGAAATCCCCGCTTTCCTGCTGGAAAGCCCCTACGAACGTAGGCAGATTCACTAAAGCGTCGGCGAAGCCGGAGCGACATTAAATAAGCCCCTTGTCATCTTGCGGTTGAAACGCCCGCCGCTGCGGGCGAAACTTGCCTATGAGCAAGCCAACCCGCGAAGAGGCCGAAAAGGCCGTCCACACCCTTTTGCGCTGGGCCGGCGATGACCCCTCGCGCGAGGGCCTGGCCGATACCCCCGCGCGCGTCGCCAAGGCGTTCGAGGACTGGTTCAGCGGCTATGACCAGGACCCGGAGGAATATCTCACCCGCACCTTCGAGGAAATCGAAGGTTATGACGACATGGTGATCCTGCGCGATATCCGCTTTGAAAGTCATTGCGAGCATCACCTCGCCCCTATCATCGGCCGCGCCCATGTCGGCTATCTGCCCACCAACCGCGTCGTCGGCATCTCCAAGCTGGCGCGGGTGGTGGAAGCCTATGCCCGCCGACTGCAGGTGCAGGAAAAGATGAACGCCCAGATCGCCAACACGATCGAGAAGGTGCTGCGGCCCAAGGGCGTGGCGGTGGTGATCGAGGCGGCGCACCAGTGCATGACCACGCGCGGCGTGCACAAGACCGGCGTTACCATGGTGACCTCCACCATGCTGGGGGCCTTCCGCGACAACTCCGACACCCGCCGCGAATTCCTCAACATCATCGGCAATCCGGCGTCGCGTAACGACCAATGAACACGCTCGATACCGTCAAGGACCTGATCGGGTTCGACACCACCAGCCGCGATTCCAACCTGGCCTTGATCGACTATGCGCAGGCGCTGCTGGAAAAATCCGGCGCCCGCTGCCGGCGCACCTATGACGAAGGCGGTGCCAAGGCCAACCTGTTTGCCACCTTCGGCCCCGACGGCGATGGCGGCTTTGTGCTGTCGGGCCATACCGATGTCGTGCCGGTCGACGGCCAGGACTGGTCATCCGATCCCTTCAAGCCGGAGGTGCGCGGCAGCAAGCTGTTCGGCCGCGGCGCCTGCGACATGAAAGGCTTTGTCGGCACCGCGCTGGCGCTGGCGCCGGAAATCGGCAAGGCCAGGCTCAACAAGCCCATTCATTTTGCGCTGTCCTATGACGAGGAAGTGGGCTGCGCCGGCGTCAAAGGCCTGCTGGACGATCTGAGGGCACAGAACCTCAAGCCCGCCCTGGCGATCATCGGCGAGCCCACCCTGATGAAGATCGTGGGCGCGCACAAAGGCGGCGCCAAGCTGGTGACCAGATGCTGCGGGCGGGAACATCATTCCAGCGGCCCCGAAAAAGGCGCCAATGCCGTGATGATGGCGGGCGAGTTCGTCACCCTGCTGGACAAGGTGTGGGACGAGCTGCGCGCCGACACGGACCCGCGTTTCGATCCGCCCCATTCCACGGTGCAGGCCACGGTGATCCATGGCGGCACGGCGGTGAACATATTGGCCCGGGAAGCCGAAGTGACCTGGGAATATCGCGCCCTGCCCGACCGCGATCCGAACGCCATCATCGCGCGCATCAAGGACCGCGCCGCCGCCGAGGTGCTGCCCAAATACCAGCGCCGCGCCCCGGAAGCGGCGTTCCACACCACCCTGCATGCCCAGTATCCGGGCCTGGTGATGGACGAAGACTCCGCCGCCATCCGCCTGGCGCGCGAGCTCACCGGCGCCAACCAGGTGGAAGCGGTGGCCTATGGCACCGAGGCCGGGCATTTCCAGAATTACGGCATTCCGGCGGTGATCTGCGGTCCCGGCTCCATCGACCAAGCGCACCGGCCGGACGAGTTCTGCGAACTCAGCGAACTGGAAGCCTGCGAGGTTGTCCTGCGCACGGTGATCGCGAAAGCGGCCAGCTAGGCCAGGCTGTCCGGCGTGATCTCGTGCGTCTTGCCGCAAAATTCGCAGCGGGCGCGGATG
>CANGRN010000158.1 GCA_947455695.1 Alphaproteobacteria bacterium | reverse complement strand
GGGGATCGCGGCCCATGCCCACGCCAAGGGCATAGAGCATCACGTCCTTTTCATCGTAGCGCGCGGCGAGGCCGGTCGCGCCGGACTGCATCATGTCGTCATAATCGATGGGCATGTGATCGAGTCTCCGTCACAGAGATGTTGTGCATGATCGAGACGCATCAAGCCAGACAAACCACCAGGCCGCGACCGCCAGCAGTACGTACATGCCAATCGCGGACCAGAATCCCAAAGGATTTTCGGTTCTGATAAAAAAACCGACATTGCCGCCCCAGATTTGCCCGGCGCGCAGGCTTTTGCGGATCAGCGCAATCAAGCCGATCAACACAAGAAGCCCAGCCAACATTCGCGGGAAATAACACATGGCCATATGTTGCCTCCCGCTTTGCGCCAAGCCAAGGCCTGTGGTTCAGTAGAGGTCATGTCCATGCCCGCCCCCTCATCCGGCCAGCCTTATTATCCGCCGCGCCGTTCCAATGGCTGCCTGTGGGGCTGCCTGATCCTGATGCTGATTTTCGTCGTGCCGCCGGCCTTGCTGGGCGGGTATGGCGCCTGGTTCCTGTATGACGGCTTCCGTCACAGTCCGGTGCTGACGGTGGTCAATGAATTGGTGCGCGAAGACGGCATGGCGCGGCAGGTGCTGGGCGAAGACGCGGTGGTGACCGGCGTGGACGGCAATGTCTTTTCCTGGATGCCGGGCAAGACCAGCCACGCTTACGAAGTGACCCTGGAAGGCCCCAAGGGCGAAGGCCATCTGGCGGTGACATCGCACACCGGTCTTTCGGGCATGAAGCTGGACAGCGCCATCCTCACCGGCCCGGACGGACATCGCTACGATTTGCTCCAGCACCAGCGCCTGCCGGACGACGGCATCACCAAGCCCGATACATCGATTTAAGTTGCCACGATGACGTGCGGCAGGGGCATGCCCGGCCCATCGCCCATCACATTGGTGAGCGGAATGCCGTTCTTGTCGATGCAGGCGCGGGCGGTGTCATAGCCCTCCTGGATCGCCTGGTCGAACTTCTTCCAGTCATGCAGCTGGATGTCGGGCATGGGCGGCTCGATCAAAAAATCGCACTGCTCGCGCACCACGCGGCGCTGGGCTTCCGAGCCCACCGTGCCCGACCGCATCAGGATGGACAGGATGCTGGGATTGCCGCGCATGCGCTGGCCCAGGAGCCACCACCAGGACCGCTCGCCATAGCGTTCGTCCTCGGCGCGCAAATTGAATTCGCCGGTGATGTCGCAGGCGATGATGGGGCCTTCGCCGCCGGCCTGCTCGCGCATCACATCCACCGGCAAATTGTTCATCACCCCGCCATCCACCAGCAGATGGCCGTGATGGGTCACCGGCGGCAAGATGCCCGGCAGCGCCACCGACGCCCGCAGCGCCCGCCACAGCTTGCCGTCGCGGTGGACATGGATGCGCCCCGTGGTCAGGTCGGAGGACACGCAGAAAAAGGGCAGCGGCAATTCCTCGATACAGACTTCGTCGAAATGCTCCTGCAGCCGCGCGGTGACCTTCTTGCCGTTGAACAGCGCGATCAGCGGCAGGGTGAAGCCCGACAGCGGATTGGAGGTGACGAACACCTCGCGCATCCGGTCGCGCATTTCCTCCAGGCCCCATTCGCGCGCCAGCCCCGCGGCGATGATGGCGCCCATCGAGGTGCCGCCCAGTTGATCAAACGGCACGCCCGCTTCCTTCAGCGCCTTGATGATGCCGATATGGGCAAAGCCCCGCGCCCCGCCGCCCGCCAGCACCAGACCCACGGCGCGGCCCGCGATCATGCGCGCCACCCGCGCCACATCGGCCTGGTGGCCGGCACGCAGATGGTGGTGGCTGCGGAACCAGCCGCTGCGCACCGAGAAATGGTCGGGCAGCACCGCGCTGGCGCCGTCCGGATGCAGCAGCAGCAGGTCGGGCGCGCCCGAGGCGCGCTCCTTGAACGCCGGCAGGCTCAGCGGCGCCAGCGGCAGGGGCTGGTTGGCGCGGGCCAGCAGGAAGATGCGGTCGGCCTGGCGCAGGCACAATTGCGTCCAGGGACTGTCGGGCGCATCGCCGCGATAAAAGACGATGTCATGCGCCTGTTCGAAGGTGTTGAACCATTCGGCGGTCTGGTCGGAGGCCCCCGCATCCAGCACCGCGGCACGGCAGCCGATGCCGGCCAGCGCGCCGGCCAGGCGCTGGGCGATGGGCACTTCCGACAAGCCGTCCTGCAACGGCACGATGGCAAAGGTCTTGGGCCGCAGCTTGGCGGAACGGCCGCGATTGGCGTCCTTCAGCCGCTTCACCAGCATCTGCATCAGGTTCAGCATCACCCGGGGATGGCGGGCGATCAGCGCCTCGAAGCCGTCGGGCGAAATGCGCAGCAGTTCGGTGTCGCGCAGCGCCACCAGCTGCGCGGCATGATTGGAGGAACCGGCAATCAGCGACATCTCGCCCACCGTTTCGCCCGCGGGAATATGCGCCACCATCTGGCGCTGGCCCTGCTCGTCCAACACGAACACGCCCAGGCTTCCGGTCACCACCAGGAACAGGGCTGCGTTGTTCTCGCCGTCGCGGTCCAGCAGGGTCCCGCCGGGCAGCGCGAACCAGTTGGCCTCGGCCAGGAGATTGCGCAGCGCCGGATCGCCGACATTTTCCAGCAGCGCGAAACTCTGCAGCCGTTCGTACAGGTCTTCGGGATAGACGGTCTGCTGGCCGATGCGGAAGGAGGACAGGAACGTCATCTTTCCTCTTTACCTCACCAGGCGGTCCAGCCGCCATCCACATTCAGGCTGGCGCCTGTCACATAGCGCGACGCGGGACTGGCCAGGAAGACAAGGGGCCCGCCGATCTCGGCGGCCCGGCCGATGCGGCCCAGCATGGTCTTGCCCGCCAGCCGTCCTTCCAGGCCCGCCGGCATCTTGCCGGGCTGGGGAAAGGCGCCGGGCACCAGCGCATTGACGCGGATTTTCTCCGGTCCCAGTTCGGCGGCGAGGTGACGGCTGAGCTGGATCAGTCCGGCCTTGGCCGGGCCGTAATGGAACGGGCTCTGCTGGGCGCGCTCATCATACAGCCGCGCGTCGGGCGCCACCTGGCCATACATGGAGGCAATGTTGACGACACTGGCATCGCCGGACGCCACGACCGCAGTGCGCAGCGCCGGCAAGGCGGCGCGCACCGTCTCAAAGGCGGTGGTGACAGTGGCGGCATAGGTGGCGGCGAAATCCTCCGGCGCCAGCGCGGCAAAGGACTTGCCCTGCATGAAGCCGATATTGTTGACCAGCACGTCCAGGCGTTTGAGGCCGCCGAAGAAGCTTTTGATCTTGCCCACATCATGGGCGTCGAAAGCGGCGGCCTCGACCGAATGGCCCTGGGCCGCAAGGGCAGCGGCAAAGGCGTCCAGCGCCGCCGCGTCACGGCCATTGACGATGACATGGGCGCCGGCTTCCGCCAGGGCCTGGACCATGGCCGCGCCCAGATGGCCGCGGCTGCCCGAAACAAAGGCCGTCTTGCCATTCAGCCGGAAAAGATCTTGCGCCATGCCACCCACCAAACTCCCCTCCACCTGTGCAGTGTAAACAACTATTTACATAGAGGAACTTCGCCCCTCCGCCCCGTTGCCCCCAAACGCGGCAGCGCCGCTGCTGCGCTGCAACATGGGGCGTCAGATCGCCTTATTGGAAACAGCGCGCCGCCACAGTAAAGTTGCAAATACGCTCACAATGGGACACCCAACAGGGGCTTCTTCGACGGTACCCATCTCCGCAGATGGGCCGCATTACAAAGGGACGACTTTCATGACCAGCAAATTCCTCCTCGCCGCCTTTTCGGCGAGCCTCCTGCTTGGCGCAGCCCATGGCGCGATGGCAGCCGACGCCAAGCCGGCGCCGATCAAGCTTACGCCTGCCGTGCTCAAGGCCCTGCAGGCCGCGCAAGCCGCGAACAACAAGAAGGATTTTCCCGCGGCGCTCGCCGCCATCCAGCAGGCCGAGGCCGTGTCCGACCGCACGCCGAGCGACAATTACCAGATCCACCGTTTCGCCATGTCGGTGCATATCGGCATGCAGGACATGCCCGGCGCCGCCACCGAAATTGAAAGTGCGCTCGATGCCGATCCCAGCGTGGTGCCGGAAGCCGAAAAGGCCACCATGTACAAGACCGCCCTGCAGCTGGCGCTGATGCAGAAGCACAATGACAAGGCCCTGGCCTATGCCAAGGTGCTGCAGTCCACCACCCCGCCGCCGGATGCCGATGTCCAGTCGCTGATCGCCAGCGCCCTGTACCGCGGCGGCGATTATGATGGCGTCATCGCCATCGCGCAGAAGAACATTGATGCCGCCAAGGCCGCAGGCAAGCCGCCGTCCAAGAGCGACCTCAACAACATCAAGAACGCGCAGGTCAACAAGAAGGACGAAGCCGGCGCCGAGCAGACCCTGGAGGCCATTGTTGCCAACTATGGCGAGCAACAGGACTGGGATGAACTGTCCCGCGTGGCGCTGACCACCCGCGGCATGCGCGACATCGACTATGTCTATATGGGCCGCCTGATGGTGGCACAGGCCGGCAAGCTGAAGCCCGAAGATGCCACCATGGTGGGCTCGGCCGCGAACAGCAACAAGCTGGGTTTGTACGGCGATGCGGAGACCATGCAGAAGTTCGGCGGTCCGGCGCCCGATCCGCGCGCCGCGGCCGACAAGAAGACCCTTCCCAAGCAGATCGCCGATGGCGCCAAGAATGACGGCGAGTACAACGTCAAGACGGCGGAAGCCGCCTTTGGTTATGGCCAGTATGCCGACGCCGAAAAGCTGGCGCGTGCCGCCAAGACCAAGCCCGGCGTCAAGGATCCGACCGAGCCGGACATGGTGATCGCCATGTCGCTGGCGGCCCAGGGCAAGTATGCCGAGGCCGCGGCGATCTTCGACACGATCAAGCCGGCCAATGGGGCCAGCGCCCGCGTCGTGCGCCTGTGGGGCT
>CANGRN010000157.1 GCA_947455695.1 Alphaproteobacteria bacterium | reverse complement strand
CGGAGACCAGCGCGCTTTCGATCATGTAGCCCGACAGGCGAGTATCCTTGCCGATCACCACCCGATGGCGATGCTCGCCGCGGGTGAAGATGCGGCCAGCCGCCATGCCCGCCTTCATCGCCACTTCGGGCGTGAGCTTGGGGGTGTTGGTGCGGCCTCGGATGCCGTCGGTGCCGAAATATTTGCGGGTCATGGGAAGGGTCCGGAAAGAACGGCTTGTTTTACCACAAAGTCATTGCCGGGGGTTAACTGGCTTCTTGAGGGCTTTCAGCACCTTAAGGGCATCCGCCAGGGGGCTGGGGGCATGGGTGCGGACATAGTCCGCGCCCTGGCGGTGGGCAAACATCTCGGCCGCCAGGGTTTCCCCATGAAGCCTGCCGGCCCCGGCTTCGTCGGCCGGGCGGCCCACCAGCTGGCGCAGGAAGCCCTTGCGGGAGACCGACACCAGCACAGGCAGGCCATAGCGCGCCTTCAGTTCGGGAAGACGGCGCAGCAGGATCAGGGAATTTTCCGGGTCCGTCCCCACGAACTGGCCCATGCCGGGATCCAGGATCAGCCGGTCCCGGGCGACGCCTGCCTTCTGAAGCATGGCGATGCGTTCATCGAAAAAGCGGGTGACGCGATCAAAGATTTCGTCTGAAGGCACATCGGTGCGAACGGCGACACCGCGTTCCTGTACCGCATGCATGACGATCAACTTGACCGGCGATGCCGCCAGTTCGGGATGAAGCGCGGGATCGGGGAAGCCGTGAATGTCATTGAGATACTGGATACCCTGCTCCAGCGCCCAGCGCTGGACCTGCGGCGCAAAGCTGTCGATGGAAAGGGGCAATCCCGTCTGCTTCAGCGCGGGGATCACCGCGGCCAGGCGCGCTATCTCCACCTCCGGCGCCACGGCCTGCGCATCGGGATGGGACGAGGCCGCACCGATGTCGATGATGTCGGCGCCGCCCTGCGCCAGCACCTGGGCGTGGGACAGCGCCGCGCCGGCGGCCAGATACTTGCCGCCGTCGGAAAAGCTGTCGGTGGTGACGTTGAGGATACCGAGGATTTTCATCGCGCTGTAAGGGCCACAAGTGCCGGAAAAAGAAAAGGGCGGTCTGTTTCCAGACCGCCCTTCTGTTCTCTGATTCCCGTTACCGCGGCTGCGGCTCCGGGCTGATGATGGGGCCGGGTCCGCTGGGGCGGGGCTTGCCCGCCACCGGCACCGAGGTGCCTTCGCCGCGGGCCGGCAGCACCGGGTCTTCATACGGGGTGCGGACCGGGGGGATGCCCTTGAGCAGCGCGTTGATCTCGTCGCCCGTCAGGGTTTCATATTCCAGCAGGCCGCGCGCCAGCACATTCAGATCGCTCTGGCGGGAGGTGAGGATGTCCTTGGCGCGGCTATAGGCCTCGTCGATGATGCGGTGGATTTCCGCGTCGATCGTCTGGGCCGTGGCTTCCGAAATATTCTGGGTGCGCGACACGCTGTGCCCCAGGAAGACTTCTTCCTGGTTCTCGGCATAGGCGATCGGGCCCAGCTTGTCGGACATGCCGAAGCGCGTGACCATGGCGCGGGCCATGCGGGTGGCCTGCTCGATGTCGCTCTGGGCGCCGGTGGTGACCTTCTCATGGCCGAACACCAGTTCCTCGGCCAGGCGGCCACCAAACGCCACCGCCAGGTCCGCCAACATCTTCTGGCGGGTCAGGGACAGGGCGTCGCGTTCCGGCAGGCGCATCACCATGCCAAGCGCGCGGCCGCGCGGGATGATGGTGGCCTTGTGGATGGGATCGGAGCCTTCAACGCTGATGGCGACGATGGCATGGCCGGCTTCGTGGAAGGCGGTGAGCTTCTTTTCCTCGTCGCTCATGGCCATGGAGCGGCGCTCGGCGCCCATCATCACCTTGTCCTTGGCGTCTTCCAGTTCGCTCATGGTGACGACGCGCTTGCCACGGCGGGCCGCCAGCAACGCGCCTTCGTTCACTAGGTTGGCCAGGTCGGCGCCGGAGAAGCCCGGTGTGCCGCGCGCGATGGTGCGCGGGTCAACGTCGGGCGCCAGCGGCACCTTGCGCAGATGGACGCGCAGGATCTTCTCGCGGCCGGCCAGATCGGGGTTCGGCACGACCACGTGACGGTCGAAACGGCCCGGACGCAGCAGCGCCGGGTCCAGCACGTCGGGACGGTTGGTCGCGGCGATCAGGATGACACTCTCATTGGCTTCGAAACCATCCATCTCGACCAGCAACTGGTTGAGGGTCTGTTCGCGCTCGTCATTGCCGCCGCCCAGGCCGGCGCCGCGATGGCGGCCGACCGCATCGATTTCATCGATGAAGACGATGCAAGGCGAATTCTTCTTGGCCTGCTCGAACATGTCGCGCACGCGGCTGGCGCCGACACCCACGAACATCTCGACAAAGTCCGAACCCGAAATGGTGAAGAAGGGAACGTTGGCTTCACCCGCAATGGCACGCGCCAGCAGGGTCTTGCCGGTGCCCGGCGGGCCGACCAGCAGCACGCCCTTGGGGATGCGGCCGCCCAGGCGCTGGAATTTCTGCGGGTCGCGCAGGAAGTCCACGATTTCCTTCAGGTCGTCCTTGGCCTCGTCCACGCCGGCAACATCTTCGAACGTCACGCGGCCCTGGCGCTCGGTCAGCAGCTTGGCGCGCGATTTGCCGAAGCCCATCGCCTTGCCGCCGCCCGACTGCATCTGGCGCAGGAAGAACACCCAGACGCCGAAGATCAGCAGCATGGGCGCCCAGCTGACCAGGATGGAAAGGAAATTGATGCCGTCATCGGCCGGCGTGACGGCGGTATCCACATTGTGGGCCTTCAGGGTCGGCCACAAGGTGGTGTCATTGTTGGGGACGGTGGTGGTGAAGGGCTGACCGTTGGTCATCTCGCCCTTCACAGCTTCGCCCTGGAACATCACCTTGCGCACCTGGTTCTGGACCACCAGCTCGGTGAACTTGGAATAGGAGACCGGCGAAGTCGCCGTGTGCGGGCCCGTTCCCTGGAACAGGTTGAACAGGAAAACCAGCAGCAGCGCGATGACGATCCACAGCGCGAGATTTCTCAGGTTATTCAAAGGCCGTCCTTCTCTACATGCCGGGAATGAACCGGGCTCCCGCCCTTCATAGATAGGACGGTTTTAGCGCATTGCCAGCCATCAAAACGTTAAGAGTTTTGGGGGCCTGCCGCAACACAGCATGACCCTGGCCGTCAGGCCTTGCGGACGGAACTGCCCGTTTTCCTTGGACTTTCCGGGCTCAGCCACAGGGGACCTGCACCAAAATCTTTCCCGCGCCTGCCCGCCGGGCGAATGTGACAGCCGTGGAGGGTCGCGCCGGCGCCCAGCCGGCCACTGCCGATCTGGTCGAAAAGCCGCTCCAGCGACTCGAATCGCGGACGATAGGCCTGGCCGGAAACCACCATCAGGACCGCCGCCAGGGCGCGCAGGCCCACTTCGCGCGGCGCCGCCGCCAGCACGGCGGGATCGAGCAGCACGCCGCCCCCCCCCGCGCGCACCGCACGCGCCAGCACCGCTTCGGTGACGATCTCCAGGCTTTCGCGCGCCCGTGCCAGATGCGCCGCGGCAGATGCGATGCGCTCCACCGTCAGTCCCGCATCGGCCAGCGTGACAAGCGCCTTTCGGATCTTCACCCGGTCAAAGGCGGAATCGTCATTCATCGGATCGTCCAGCCAGGGCTGCTTCAGGGATTTCAGATGTGCCCGCAGCTCATCACGGCGCAATGCCAGCAGAGGCCGCATCACGCCAAGTCCCGCAAAGCCCGGCACCGGCCAGGGCGCGTTCGCGCGCATCGCAGCCAAACCATCCAGGCCGCTGCCGCGCGCCAGCCTGAGCAGGAACGTCTCCGCCTGGTCGTCGCTGGTGTGGCCCACAAACAGGGTGTCGATCTTGCGCCGGGTCAGCCATTGCCCCATCAGGCGATAGCGCGCCTCGCGTGCCGCCGCCTCGACGCCGCTTTTGGGTTTGGCACCGGTCCAGGTGAGAATCTGCGCCTTCAATCCCGCCTGTTTGGCCCAGGCGGCGACCTGTTTGGCATCACGGGTGGAAGATTTGCGCAGGCCATGATCCACCGTCAGCACGACCGGCGGCTGTGATTTGCGCTGCTCCGCAAAGGCGTGCAGCAGATGCATCAGGGCCAGGGAGTCGCTGCCGCCCGACACCGCGACGGCGATGGCGCCGTCATGGCCCGCCATCGCCGCAGCGAAAGCATCGCTTAACTTACTTGCTGCAGGCCGTTTTGCGGAGGTTCGCGGCCTGGGCGAGGGTTTGCGGGCTGGCGTTCGGGTATTTCGACTTGATGAGGCCAAGCGTGGTGCAGCCTTCCGATTTCTGGCCCATGCCCATGAAGGACTGTGCCAGCTTGAGCATAGCGTCGGGCGCGCGCGTTGACTTGGGATATTTCTTGATCACTTCGGCGAAGGTGCGCGCCGCGGGGGCATAGTCCTGGTGGATGAAGCTTATGTTCGCCACCCAGTAGATCGCCTGCG
This sequence comes from Alphaproteobacteria bacterium, assembly GCA_947455695.1. Taxonomy (GTDB): domain Bacteria; phylum Pseudomonadota; class Alphaproteobacteria; order Micropepsales; family Micropepsaceae; genus Rhizomicrobium. Next base: position 476 of record CANGRN010000157.1, on the reverse strand, counting down.
GCGACAGGTCGGTATCACCGGGATTGCCATCGGCATAGCCGCGGAACAACGCGGCGGCTTCGTCATACTGGGCGCGGCCCATCAGGTTCATGGCCTGGTCGTACTGCGCCGAATTGGCCGGCGGACCCGCCAGCGAACCATTCAGCGGCGCGCCATCGCCGGGCCCCGCCGGCAGGGTGCCCAGGGTGCCGGGCGGACGGCCACGACCCGAGAGGTTGGACGGAGGGGCATCGGGCACGGCGTTGAAATTGCCGCCGCCATTGCCGGTTGCGTTGATGGTGCCGCCGCCCTGACCAATGGGCGGCAAGGGATCGCCCGGACGCATCTGGGAATAAGGCTGCGGCGCCATGGCGGGCTGGCCGGCCGATTGCGTGCCGGCCGCGGCGCAGTTCATGGCATCGCCCGCGCCCAGCTGCTGCGCCGAAAGGGTGCAGAGCCGGTAGGCAAAATCCTTCTGCATCTTGTCGATCTTGTCG
>CANGRN010000156.1 GCA_947455695.1 Alphaproteobacteria bacterium | reverse complement strand
TTCTTGACGCGTATCGTGCTTCTGGGCGGCTTTTTGCTTGTTGCCGCCGCTGTGCCTGCTTCGGCCCAGACCAGCAGGACCGAGCATGTCGTGGTGTATGGCGCCCTGCAGGATTCCGACATTGGCGTTGCCACCGACAAGGTCCCCGGCCAGCTGCAAAGCTTCAGCGCCGGCCAGCTCGCCGCCCAGCATGGCGCGACCGTGCTGGACACGCTGGGCATGCAAGCCGCCGGTATTTCGCTTGGCGACACCCAGGGCAATGTCCTGTTCCAGGACTTGCGCTTCCATGGCTTTGAAGCATCTCCGCTGCAGGGTGTTCCGCAAGGCATCGCCGTCTATCAGAACGGCGTGCGCCTGAATGAAGCCTTTGGTGACACGGTCAACTGGGACGCGATCCCGCAAGCGGCGGTGGACCGGCTGGATGTATGGAGCGCCAACCCGGTGTTCGGCCTGAACGCGCTGGGCGGTTCGGTCAACATGCTGATGAAGAACGGCTTCACCTGGCAGGGCGCAGAAGCCTCATTGCAAGGCGGCTCCTACGGCCATGGCATGGCAAGCGGCCAATGGGGCTTCACCGACGGTGATTTCAGCTTCTATGGCGCGGCCGAAGGCGTCACCGACGCGGGGTGGCGATTTCATTCGGGGTCCAACCTGGCGCGGCTGTATGCCGATGCCGGCTGGCGCATCGGCCAGACCGAACTTCATCTTGTGGCATCGGGCGCCGCTACCAGCCTGGGCGTGGTCGGCCCCACCCCGATCGGCCTGATCCAGCGCAACGCCAAGTCGGTCTTCACCTTCCCCCAAACGACGCGCAACACCATCGGCAGCCTGGCGCTGAACGCCAGGAGCCGGCTGGATGAAAACTGGCAGTTCGAAGGCTCGGTCTATTTGCGCGCCCTGACGCAGCGCCATGTCGACGGCAATGACGGCAATTTCGAGCGCTGCTCCAATTCGTCGACCTTCATCAACCAGCTGTGCCTGGAAGACGATGCCTTCCCGCGGCCCGTGCCCTTCACCGGCGCGGCGGCGCTGAATTTCCGAAACCAGTTCGCCATTTTGAATCAGGGCAACACGACCATCCCGTTCGCCGCCGGCGCCATCACCGGCACGGTGGACCGCACCTTTACCGACAGTACCACCCATGGCGGCACCGTGCAGGTCACCGGCAATGCACAGCTAGCGGGCCTGCCCAACGTGCTGACGGTGGGCGGCAGCGTGGATGCCAGCGCCATCGGCTTCCGCTCCACCAGCACACTGGGGCGCATCTTCCCCGACTTCCAAGTGGCGGTGGATCCGTTGCTGGCAGGCTCGGGCAGCATCCTTCACAGCAACGGCAATCTGGGCTATGCGCCCGTCACCCTGGGCGCCACCACCAGCTATTACGGCCTGTATGCCGCGGACGCGCTCGATGTGACCGACACACTGACCCTGACGGCGGGGCTGCGCATCAATGCCGCCGACATCGTCACCCGCGACCGCAGCGGGTTGGCAACCGAGCTGAACGGCGTCCATGGCTATGGCCACGTCAATCCGCTGGCAGGCCTGGCCTGGAAGGCGCTGGAGAATGTCACTGTGTTCGCCAGCTATTCGCAAGCCAATCGCGCGCCGACACCGCTGGAGCTGGATTGTGCCAACCCCAATCTTCCCTGCCTGCTCGAAGGCTCACTGGTTTCCGATCCACCGCTGGCCCAGGTCGTGTCCCACACGACCAATGCCGGCGTGCGCGGTCAGCAGATGCTGGGCGCCGGCACCTTGGACTGGAGCATCAGTCTTTTCCGCACCAACAGCGACAATGACATTGTGGCGCTGGCATCGGTGATCGCCGGACGCGGCTATTTCACCAATGTTCCGTCCACCCAGCGCCAGGGCCTGGACCTGACCACCCGCTATGCGGCGTCCCGCTGGTCGGCCTATGCCAACTGGTCCTATCTGGACGCGACGTATCAGTTCACCGGCAACCTGGCCTCGCCCAACAATCCCGCCGCCAACGCCGCGGGCAACGTCACCGTAACGCCGGGCCGGCGCATGCCGATGAACCCCGCCAGCACCGCGCGCATCGGCGCCGATATGGATGTGCTGGAAGGCGTCAGCCTGGGCGGCGAGCTGGCCTTTGCCGGTAGCCAATATTTCGATGGCGATCCCTCCAACCGCAATGCCAAGTTGCCGTCCACCGTGGTGCTCAATCTGCGCGCTTCGTATCAGTTCGATGAACGCTGGCAGCTGTTCGGCCTGGTCAACAATCTGTTCGACGACCATCACCCGCTGTACGGCACCTATTTCGACCCCAGCAGCACGGCGGGCCTGGTGACCCCGACCCTGACCGATCCGCGCACCCTGACCCTGCGCCAGCCGGTGTCGTTCCAGGCGGGAATTCGCCTGAAATTCTAGCCGCTGGTATCTGCCAACGTCCGTCTTTATATGGGCGGATGCTGCGCCTGACCGACATCAAGCTGCCGCTCGGCCATCCGCCCGAGGCGCTGAAAGCTGCCATCCTGAAGAAGCTGAAGCTGCCGGCCGAGGCGCTTGTGGACTGGCGGGTGTTCAAGCGCGGTCATGACGCCCGCAACAAGCAGGCCATCGTCTACGTCTATACCGTGGACGTGACGCTGAAGGATGAAAGCCGTGCGCCCAAGGATGCCCGGCCCACTCCCGACATGGATTATCGGGCGGTGGCCACGGCGCCAGCGACGTTTCAGCGCCCCTTGGTGATCGGGGCCGGTCCCTGCGGCCTGTTCGCCGGACTGATCCTGGCGCAGTCCGGTTTCCGTCCCATCATCCTGGAACGGGGCAAGGTGGTGCGCGAGCGCACCAAGGATACCTGGGGGCTGTGGCGCCGCTCGCAGCTCAATCCGGAGTCCAATGTCCAGTTCGGCGAAGGCGGCGCCGGCACCTTTTCCGACGGCAAGCTCTACAGCCAGATCAAGGATCCGCGCCATCTGGGCCGCAAGGTGCTGACCGAATTCGTCAAGGCCGGCGCGCCGGAGGAAATCCTCACCGAGGCCCATCCCCATATCGGCACCTTCCGGCTGGTGACCATGGTGGAGTCTATGCGCCAGAGCATCGAGGCGCTGGGCGGCGAGTATCGCTTCCATAGCAAGGTAACGGATCTGTTGCTGGACGACACACGCCAGGTGCGCGGCGTGCGGCTGGAAAGCGGCGAGGAGATCGAAAGCCGCCATGTCGTGCTGGCGCCGGGCCACAGCGCCCGCGACCTGTTCGAAATGCTGTATGCGCGCGGCGTCGCCATCGAGGCCAAGCCCTTCTCCATCGGTTTTCGCATCGAGCATCCGCAGGGCATGATCGACAAGGCGCGCTTCGGCCGCTCCATCCCCGCCCTGGGCGCCGCCGACTACAAGCTGGTGCATCACGCCAGAAATGGCCGCAGCGTCTACAGCTTCTGCATGTGCCCCGGCGGCACGGTGGTGGCGGCGGCCAGTGAGCCGGGCCGCGTCGTCACCAACGGCATGAGCCAGTATTCGCGCAATGAGCGCAACGCCAATGCCGGCATCGTGGTCGCCATCACGCCCGACGCCGACTATCCGGACCATCCGCTGGCCGGCATCGCCCTGCAGCGGCAATGGGAAGAAGCGGCCTTTGCGGCGGGCGGCGGCACCTATGCCGCTCCGGCGCAGCTGGTGGGCGACTTCATCGCGGCCAAGCCGTCAACCGCGCTGGGCGAGGTCATCCCGTCCTACCGGCCCGGCGTGACGCCGACAGACCTGTCGAGCTGCCTGCCCACTTACGCCATCGAAGCGATCCGCGAAGCCCTGCCCGCCTTCGGCAAGCAGATCCGGGGCTTCGACCGGTCCGATGCGGTGCTGACGGGGGTGGAAACCCGCACCTCCAGCCCCATCCGCATCCAGCGCGGCGAGGACTATCAAAGCCTGAACACGCCGGGACTTTATCCGGCCGGCGAAGGCGCGGGCTTTGCCGGCGGGATTCTGTCGGCCGGCGTGGATGGGATCCGGGTGGCGGAAGCCGTCGCCAAGTCCATCGCGTCCGCTTAGGCGGACAGGAATTCCGACACGAACGCAGTCTTGGGATTGCGCCGCACATCGGCGGGCGCGCCATACTGCTCGATCCGGCCATCCTTCATCACCGCCACCAGATCGGCCACGGCAAAGGCCTCTTCCTGGTCGTGGGTGACGAACACGGTGGTGACGCCGGCATGGTCATGGATGCGGCGCAGGTCGGTGCGCAATTCCTTGCGCACCTTGGCGTCCAGCGCCCCGAAGGGCTCGTCCAGCAGCAGCATGCGCGGCTCGATGGCCAGGGCGCGCGCCAGCGCCACGCGCTGGCGTTGGCCGCCAGACAGCTGGCTGGGATAGCGGGCTTCCAGGCCGGACAGCTGTACCAGGTCCAGCAGTTCGGTAACGCGTTTGTGAATATCAGCGCTGCTCGGCCGCCGGTTGCGGGGACGCACCTTGAGGCCGAAGGCGATGTTGTCCGCCACGGTCATGTGCTTGAACAGCGCATATTGCTGGAACACAAAGCCGGCGTTGCGGGTGCGGGCCGGCATGTCCAGCCAGTTGAGGTCGGCAAAGCGCACACTGCCGCTGTCAGCGAATTCCAGTCCGCCCAGGATGCGCAGCAAGGTGGTCTTGCCCGAACCCGACGGACCCAGCAGCGATACAAAGCCGCCCTGCGGTGCCACGAAGCTGGCGCCGTTCAGCGCCGGAAAGCGGCCGAACTTCTTGGCGACGGAATCAACGGTGAGGGACATGCGCTTCTCCTAGTGGCGATGGGCGGCGGCGAGTTCGTCCGCATAGCGCCATTCCAGCAGTGACTTGAGGGCAAGGGTGAGCAGCGCCAGCATCGCCAGCAGGGCGGCGACGGTGAAGGCGCCGGCATAATCGTAATTGTCATACAGCAGCTGCACATGCAGCGGCATGGTGTTGGTGACGCCGCGGATATGGCCCGACACCACCGACACCGCGCCGAACTCGCCCAGGGCGCGGGCGTTGCACAGCAACACGCCATACAGCAGGCCCCATTTGATGTT
>CANGRN010000155.1 GCA_947455695.1 Alphaproteobacteria bacterium | reverse complement strand
CCGCAGGGCTGCTTCCAGGTGGACATGAACAGCAAGGAAATCAGCCACCGCCAGATTCCGCTGGCCCTTCCCGGCCAGGACGGCGGCGGCAGCCATGGCGCGCAATGGCACAATGGCAAATTGTGGATCGCGGCGCTGCGGCCCAAGCTTCTGCTGCGGGTCGATCCCAAGACCTGGGTGCCCGAAGTGGCGATCTCGACCTACACCTCTCCCGACAAGCCGCGCACCCATGACATGACCATCGACGACAAGGGTGACATCTGGCTGGTGCTGGGCAATGACAGCAAGAATTACAAGGAAGGCAAGCCGGGACTGGTGAAGTATGACGGCAAGACCGGCCAGATCATTGGCACGTGGGATTTCCTGCCCGGCTCCTGCGATCCGCATGGCCTGGAATTCCACAACGGCACGCTGATCAGTTGCGATGCCGGCATTCATCCCGGCTGGCCGAATGGCGACAGCCCGCATGCGGGCTGGGTCTTCAAGATCGAGCCGGCATAGGGAAACCGCGGATGATGAAGCGCAGGAATTTCCTCGCCGCCGCGGCGGTTTCGCCCGCCGCTACTCTCCCGGCACTGGCACAACCGGCGCATCCCGACTGGTCGAAGATCCCGACCCGCGCCGCCAGCAAGATCGAGGTGTTGTACAAGACCAAGCATGGCCAGCCCAACGGCCTGGCCATTGCCAGCACACCCGGACAGATGTGGGTGCTGGACCAGGGCGCCGGTCACTGGATCACCCTGACCAATATCAAGGACGGCACCACGGTGCGCGAGTTCCAGGCCGATGTGGTCGGGCCCAGCGGGCTGGTGCAGGACGGCGAGACGATGTGGATCACATCCACGCACAATTCGCTGATCGTGCATTGTGATCTTCACGGCAAGACCATCGCCAAGTATGTGACGCCAGGTGCCGGGCGTATCTATGAACGCGAGGATGATCCCAAACCCCGCTCTTCGCCGCTGAAGCCCGCCTGGCCGGACATGCCGCGCGGCATCGGCCCGGCGCAAAGCGGCAATGTCGGCAACAACACCGGCAAGGGATTGCCGCCGGGACAGTTGCCGCTCGATGCCGAGGAAGGCTCTGGCGGCACCGGCGCGCACGCCATCATGCTGGACGGCGACTATCTGATCTATGCCGGCCCGCCGGCGCGGCAGATATTCACCATCAACAAGAAGAGCTGGAAAGTGAAAGCCACCTGGCCGGTGCCAGGCAACCGCACCCATGGCATGAGCTGGGGCAAGACGCACGACACGATCTGGTCGTCGGATTCAAACCTGAATGCGTTTTTCCGCCATGACGCCAGGACCGGCGTCATTCATGAGCGGGTGCAGCTGCCGGACACCTCGCCGGTCATCCACTGCGCCAAGCTGGTGGGCGACGACATGTATGCCTGCGACGACATGGGCTGGATGTGGCGCTTTAAAATCTAAGCGCGGTTCTTTTGTGTTGTGAGTTCGTCGCGCCGTCGCTCGTGTACATCTTGTACACGTCGCTAGGCGATCCTGCTCACGCTACAAAATCCCTCGCGCTTAGTCGACGCGGAATCCAGGACGCAGCGCGATATAGGACTGATCCAGGGCCGCAATGCTGGGACAACCCAGCAGTTTGAGGGTGCGGATGATGTCGGCGCGGAAAATCTCGATGGCGCGCTCGATGCCCGCATCGCCGGCCGCCGCCATGCCATAGGCATAGCCGCGACCCAGCAAACACGCCTTGGCGCCCATCGCCAGGGCCTTGACCATGTCGCTGCCACGGCGGATGCCACCGTCGAACAACACTTCGGTCTGGCCGCCCACCGCTTCCAGGATTCCCGGCAGCACGCGCAGCGATCCCGCCACGCCATCGAGCTGGCGGCCGGCATGGGTGGATACCACGATGCCCTGCGCGCCGTAATCGACCGAGCGCTTGGCATCCTCCACCGTCACGACACCTTTCATGACGATGGGACCGTCCCACAATTGGCGAATCCATTTCAGGTCGGTCCAGGACACCTGCGCCGATTCCAGCGCCGCCGCCACATCGGTCGCCGCCAGGGGACCTGCGCCCGGCACCACGATATTGGGAAAGGGCCGGGTCATGCCGTCGGCCATAAATCCCGCCAGCCAGCGCGGATGCGCCAGGATGTTGGGAACATACTTGGCCTTGGCCAGAATGTTCCTGCCCATCAGTTCCTTCATGCCGTTGCGGAAGTCGCGCTCCCGATTTCCCGCCACCGGCGTATCGATGGTGACGAACAGCGCCTTGTAGCCGGCCGCCTTGGCGCGCGCGATCGCGCCTTCCGCGGCGCCGCGTCCGCCGGCCAGATACAGTTGATAGAAGGTCGGTCCCTTCGACTCCGCTTTCACATCCTCGATGGTGTGGCCCGACATGGTGGACAGGATATAGCCCGTGCCGTTCTTGCCAGCCGCGCGCGATGCCGCCATCTCGCCGCGCGGATGCATCAGCCGCGAATAACCGATCGGCGCCAGCAGGAACGGCAGGTCCAGCTTCTGGCCAAGCACCGTCACCCCCAGATCGCAGGAGGGGGTCGCCACGGCAAAGCGCGGCTTGAACAGCACTTCGGTAAAGGCGCGCTCGCTGTCCTTGAGGGTGATTTCGTCGTCGGCAGCGCCGTCCAGGTAATCGAACACACCGTCGGGCAGACGGGCGCGCGCCAGGCGGCGCAGATCCTTGATATTGACGACGCGCGGGGAAGCCAGGCTCATGGAAATATCCGTAGAAAATCGGGGGCTTTATGCCCGCAAAGCGGGCGCTTTAAAAGGCCGAAATGCCCGTCTGCGCCCGGCCCAGCACCAGGGCATGGATATCATGGGTGCCTTCATAGGTGTTGACGGCTTCCAGGTTCAGCATGTGCCGCACCACATGATAATCGTCGGCCACGCCATTGCCGCCATGCATGTCGCGGGCGGCCCGCGCAATGTCCAGCGCCTTGCCCGCATTGTTGCGCTTCAGAAGACTGATGGCCTCGGAAGCCAGCTGGCCCTCTTCCATCAGCCGCCCGGCCTGCAGGCAGGCCGTCAGGCCAAGGGTGATCTCGGTCTGCATGTCGGCAAGCTTCTTTTGATAGAGCTGGTTGGCGGCCAGCGGCCGGCCGAACTGCTTGCGCTCCAACCCGTAACTGCGCGCCGCATGCCAGCAGAACTCCGCCGCCCCCATCGCGCCCCAGGAAATGCCGAAGCGCGCATGGTTGAGACAGGCGAACGGCGCCTTCATGCCGTCGGCCTGCGGCAGCATGCGGTCCGCCGGGATCGTCACGTCATTCATGGCGATCTGGCCGGTGACGGATGCGCGCAGGGAAAACTTGCCGTCGATCTTGGGCGTGGTCAGCCCCTTGTCGCCGCGCTCCAGGATAAAGCCTTTGACGCGGCCATCCAGCTTGGCCCAAACCACCAGCACATCGGCCACGGGCGCGTGCGTAATCCATGTCTTGGTGCCGTTCAGGACAAAACCGTCCGCCGTCTTGACCGCCCTGGACTGCATGGCGCCGGGATCGGAGCCCGCTTCCGGCTCGGTCAGGCCGAAGCATCCGATCCATTCGCCCGACGCGAGCCTGGGCAGATATTTCGCCTTTTGCGCGTCGCTGCCGAATTCATGGATGGGATGCATCACCAGGCTGGACTGCACCGACAGCGAAGAGCGGAACGCCGAATCCACCCCCTCCACTTCCCGCGCGATCAACCCGTAGGCCACCGGCGAGACACCGCCAAATTCTTCCTGCGTGCTGCCCAGCAGGCCCAGCGCGCCCATTTCTTTGAGGATGGCCGGATCGAAACTCTCATCGCGGTGCATGTCCCGCACCCGCGGCATCAGCCGAGCTTGCGCAAAGCCGCGCGCGGTATCGCGCACCAGCTTTTCGTCTTCCCGCAACGAGGATTCCAGCAACAGCGGATCGGCCCAGTCAAAGGCAGGCCAGACTTGCGGCATTTTCCCAGCCCAGACAAAAACGGGGAGGCGAAATGCTTCCCGCCTGGAAAGCATATCGCCATCCCCGTGCCGCCCGCAAAGGGCGGACTTAGCTGGCAAACCGGCTAAGTGGACTTAATTGGACTTTGTGACCTGACCCTCGGCCACACCGGCCTTGCTGCCGACGCCCGGATTGACGGCATGCTCCTGCTTGGGCGAGGTCGGCATGGTCTGTTCTGTGTGACCGGCCAGCTTGATATTGGTGTTGGCGTCGCCGCCCGGCTTGCCGTTGCGCAGATCGTTCTGGGGATGGGCCATCTTTGTGCTCCGAAAGGGTTCCGGAGGGTAACGGCCGAGGCGGCTATTTGTTGCCGCCGGATGTGATCCAGTCCGCCACATCCTTGTCCACCACCTCGCCTTCCAGGTCGCGCAGCAGCATGTGGTAGCCATGCGCATATTTCCGGACGGTGGCCTTGGTTCCTAGGCCCGCGATCACCGCCTCGGTCGGCTTGGCCGGAATGATCTGGTCGTTGGCACCATAGAGAAACAGGATCGGCGGCGCGGTCTTTATACGGTTGGGCGCCGTGCGCGCCTCGTCCATCAGGTTCACCAGCCCATACAGCGTGTCGGTGCGGGTTCGCTTCTGGAACAGCGGATCCTTGCCCAGCGCGATCAGCATGGGGATGTTGTCGGACGGGGTGATCTTGACCACCCGGCCGGCGGCGCTGTTGGACAGGATCATGCCGGGCAGCAGATGCGCGCCCAGGAACAAGGCGGTGCGGTACAGGATCGGCATGTCGCCGCGCGACCACACCGCCGGCGCCACCAGGATTGCTCCATCCACCGCGGGCGGATTGTCCGAAGCCAGCGCCGTCAGGACCACCGCCCCGCCCATGCTTTCGCCCAGGGCATAGACCGGCAAGCCTGGATAGCGGACGCGCGCCGCCGCCACGGCATCATTGAGGTCGCTGCGCATCGTATCCGCGCCCGCCCACACGCCCGGATTGGGATTGCGGCCAAAACCCCGCTGGTCATAGGCAATGGTGGTGATGCCCAGTTTCGCCCAGACCTTGCCGGGCATGTCGAAGGCGCCCGAAT
>CANGRN010000154.1 GCA_947455695.1 Alphaproteobacteria bacterium | reverse complement strand
GTCTGGCAGGACGAGTTCGATCCCAGCCGCGTTTCCGCCAGCGCGGGCGGCGGCAAGCTGGGCGCATGGTTGAAAAAGATGCGGCCGCAGATTCCGCCCCGCGCCTATCACGGCGCGCGCGGCTGGGCCTATGCCAAGCTGGTGGCGCCCAAGCATCCGCTGGTGGCGCTGATCCTCTATCTCAACGCCGTGCTGCGCGGCTGTTACCGCCCGTCCCTGGCGGGCGTGGTGTTCCTGCAGATCTTCCTGGGGCGCCGCGGCTATCGCCGCCTGGCCGATCAGGCCATTTCCTGGCTGCGTATCGGCATCACCGAGCGCGACGAAAAGGCTCCGGCGAACAAGCTGGAGCGGGCGTGATTTCACGTCGAGCGATGTTGACAGCCGGCGCCAGTGCGCTGGCTTTTCCCGCCGCTGCGCAGGACAGCCGCAGTCTCAAGGCGATCGCCGCCGCGAAGAATTTCACCTTCGGTACCGCCGCCGCCAGCTATGAGCTGAAGGATGCCGATTTTACGCCCATCCTGGCGCGCGAGGCCGCCCAGCTGGTACCCGAATATGAAATGAAGCGGCGCGCACTGGAGACAAGGCCCGGCGTCTATGACTTTGCCGATCTGGACACGCTGTTCGCCTATGCCGCGCGCAACCGCATGACCATGCGCGGCCACACGCTGTGCTGGTATTACGCCAATCCGGCCTGGCTGGCGCCGATGCTGGCGGCCAAGCGCGATGAAAAGCTTTTGACCGATCATATCCGGACCGTGCTGCGGCGCTATCGGATGGATTCGGTGGACGTGGTCAACGAGGCCCTGGCCCCGCCGGGCACCGCCACCCGTGCCGACGGATTTCGGCCCTCCATTTGGCTGGACGCCTTCGGGCCCGGCTATATCGACATGGCGTTCCACGCTGCGCGCGCCGCCGATCCCCGCGTGAAGCTGGTCTATAACGACTGGGGCTTTGAACAAGGCTCTGCCGACAATGACCGCTTCCGCAGCGTCACTCTGCGGTTGCTGGACGGTATGCTCAAACGCAAAACCCCGATCGACGCGCTGGGAATCCAGGGCCATCTGTCGGCCTTCGGCAACAAAGTCGACCAGCGCAAGCTGCGCGCGTTTCTGCAGGAAATTCGCGACCGCGGCCTGATCATCCTGATCACCGAGCTGGATGTAGACGACACCGGCGGTTCATACGATATCGCCGCGCGCGACCGGGCCGTGGCGGACGAGGCGCGGCGTTTCCTGGACGTGGCGCTGGACAATCCGGCGACGCAGGCCGTGCTGACCTGGAACCTGTCGGACCGCTATGTCGACGCGCCCGATGAGTGGAAGCTCAAGCTGCTGGCCTGGCGGCTGCGCAAGACACCCTATGATGCGCAGATGCGCAAGAAACCCTTGTGGGACGCGATGGCACAAGCCTTCGCCGGCCGGCGCCTTCACTACTGATTTCGCTCCTAGGCCACAGCGCGCGCGCAGGCTTTCACCAGATGCGCCGCCAACCGCGGCGAGGTGTATTCGGCCCCGACCATGAAACGCATCAGCGGGCCGAAGCTGTTGGCCGCCAGCACGCCCAGCACATGCAGGCCCGGCACGCTGGTCTCGAAATTGTCGGACAGGCGCGGAGTATGTTCCAGATGCGCGATCGCATCGCGCAGACTTGAATCCAGGAATGGCAGGCTGCGCAGGTCGGGCTTGAAGCCGGTGGCCGCGATGATGTGGTCGGCCGGTATCTCGACGCGGGTATCCTGAGCGTCGCGGGCGATCAGCACCGCGCGATCCCCATCGACGCGCGCGCCTTCGATGGTGTGCTCCAGATATTGCTGCGCCGTCAGCTTGCCGCGCATGTACCAGCCCGACTCCGGGCCCAGGTGCCGCTTGGTGGCGCGCAGGCGAAGAGCATCGGGCATGCGGCGGAACAGGCGCGGCGCATTGGTGCACAGGAACGAACGCCAGCCCGGGCCGATACCGCTGGAAGGATGGGTGATGGCGCGCAGCCAGGACACCGCATCCGGATCGGGTGGGGAGTGAAACTGGATTTCAGGAACGCGCGTCACCACAGCGACATCGACGCCATCTTGTTGCGCCATCACCGCCGCGTTTACCGCGGAGGCGCCGGCGCCCAGCACCAGCACACGTTTACCGCTGAACTGGGTCAGTTCCCGGTGGCCAAAGGAATGGGACAGCATTTCGCGCGGAAGGGCGCGAAGCGAAGCAGGAATATTCTGGAACCACGGAATGCCGACGGCCAGCACGACATTGGCCGCCTCCAGGCTTTCGCCATTGTCCAGCCACAGGATGAAGCCGCGGGCGCTCTTGGCGACCGAGATCACCTGATGCTCTTCCAGCGTGGGCACATAACGCTTCTGGAACCAGTCGGAATATTCCACGAACACCGACAGCGGCACGGGGATATATTCATCGTCATATTCGACGTTGCGTTCGGCGCACCACGCTTTGAGGGTCGATTGCGCGTCCGGCGCCGACAGGTTGGAGGCAAAGCCGTCCGACTTCAGCATCATGCCCTTGGGCATGTTTTCGCGCCAACTGGTCATCGGCCGGCCGAAGATGCGGAAATCCGCGCCCGCCGCGCCAAGATGCGCAGCCAGCGAAAGGCCATCGGGGCCGGCGCCGATAATGGCGGTGTCGATCACGATTTTCCCCCGAAAATCATTGGTGTGCCAATTTGAAACGCTATTCCTGAATTGCCTGTAAGATAACATTCAAGACGTTCACCGATGGTTGACGTGGGCCGCATTAAGTTCCCCTCATGTCCGCCGGTATCCTGCTCGTCTCCACCACACTGGATTGGCCGTTTCCGGCGCAGCTGGCGGCCGCGTTCACGGACGTGGGCGCCTATGTCGAGGCGCTGCGCCCGCCGCGCGGGCTGCTGGCGCGCTCGCGCTATCCCTCGCGGATGCATGACTATTACCCGATCATCGCCATGGATTCGCTGGCCAGCGCCATCGCCGCGGCGCGGCCCGACATGATCATTCCCTGCGATGACCAGGCAGCCGAGCTGGTGAACCGCAGCCGTGGCGCCTCCACCCTGGGCCGCATGGAATTCCTGGACGCCGCCGCGAAGGCGGGCGCACCGGCCGCCGCCTCCATTGCGATCAGCAGCGAGGAAGAACTGGAAGAGGCCATGCGCCAGCTGGGCCTGCCGCTGGTCATCAAATGCGACAGCAGCTGGGGCGGCGAAGGCGTAATCATCGCCCCCACCCGCGAAGATGCCCGTGCCGCCTTCCGCCGCATGAACAACCCGTCGCGCCTACGCGATGCGGCGCGCGCGATGCGCGGCCGGGGTCCGCATTTCCTCACCCGCGCGCTGAACCCGGCGCCGGTCCGCATCAGCGCCCAGGCCTTCATCGCCGGCACGGCCGCCACCAGCTCCATCGCCTGCTGGCGGGGCGAGGTCGTGGGGTCACATCATTTCGACGTGCTGCTGTCCACCACACCCACCAGTCCTGCCAGCGTGATTGCCCATGTGCCCTGCCCGCAGATGGAGGCGTCCGCCATCGCCATCGCCGCCGCGCTGAACCTGTCGGGCCTGTTCGGTCTGGACTACATCCGGGACGCGAAGGGCCATGTGCATCTTCTGGAAATGAATGCCCGCGCCACGCCGACCACGCATCTGGCGCTGGACGAAGACCTTCCCGCCGCCCTGCTGCGGGCGGCCGGGCTTGGCGGCCGCACTCGCCCGCCGGTCACCGACCGCTCCGAGATCGCGCTTTTCCCCCGCGAATGGCTGCGCGACCCGCGCAGCCCCTGGTTCGGCCGGGCCTTCCACGACGTGCCCTGGGATGACCACAACGTGGTCCGGGCCTGTGTCCGGGCCGCCCCGCCGGCCGTCCGGGCCTTGCTGGAAAGCGCACCGGAACCGATTTTAACCGCAAAAAGCGCCGTTTTCGGGGGGTGATACCCCCTGGTGGCCGGCGGCGTTAACCATTCGTCAGGCAGCCGCCGGTAAAAGTTAAACCCTTGGGGGGCTTTGGATTCGCCGCCCTTAAAGGGCTGCTTGCGCGCGATGTCTCCATACCGGCCTCCACCCAGCCTGAACCCGGCCCATTACGTGCCGCGCGGCTATGTGCCCCCGCCGCAATATGCCCCCGCGTCTTTCCAGTTTGCCGATTTCATCCGCCTGCTGGATGCGCGCCGCGTGCTGATCACCCGCGTGCTGCTGGCCACCGTGCTGTGCGCGCTGGCCGTGGCACTGGTGCTGCCCACCACCTATTCCAGTTCGGCGGTCGTCATCCTGGATCCGCGCAAGAACAACGTGACCGACCTGTCGGCGGTGCTCATGCCCCTGGGCAACGATCCGGCTGCGGTGCAGAACCAGATTCAGATCATTACCTCGCGCGAACTGGCCTCCACCGTGGTGGACCGGCTGAAGCTGTATGACGATCCCGAATTCAATCCGGGCCTGGCCCAGCCCAGCCTGGTCGATCTGATCGGCGAAATGTTCTCGCTGCTGAACCCAAAGAACTGGTTCGAGAACATCACGCCTGCCGGCGGCAACCTGAACCGCGACCGCGTTGTGGACGCGCTGCAGCGCCATGTCTGGGCTGACACCCAGGGACTTTCCACCACCATCACCATCAGCGCGTCGTCACGCGAGGCCGCCAAGGCCACGCTGATCGCCAACACCCTGGCCGATGCCTATGTGAAATCGCAGCTCGCCACCAAGGTCGGCGCCACCACCGCCACCACCGACTGGCTGAACCGCCGCCTGCAAGACCTGTCGCAGCAGTTGCAGATCCAGCAGGAAGCCATCCAGCGCTACAAGGCCGAGCATAACCTGAACGACTCCGCGCCCGGCAGCTCCATCGTCGACCAGCAGATGGTCGGCATCAGCGCCCAGGTCGTGGCGGCGCGTTCGGTGCTGGCGGAAAAGCAGGCCATCAACGACCGCATCAACCAGCTGGTGTCGTCCGGCAATCCCGCCGATGTCGCCCAGATCGTATCCTCGCCGCTGATCGTGCAGCTGCGCACCCAGCAGGCGACCCTGCTGGCCCAGGAATCC
>CANGRN010000153.1 GCA_947455695.1 Alphaproteobacteria bacterium | reverse complement strand
TTGCGCCGCCTGGCCAATGATGTGGGTCTTTTTGCCGAAGAATATGATCCGGACGACAAGCGCATGCTGGGCAACTTTCCCCAGGCGTTTTCCCACGTCGCCCTTGTCAATACGGCCCTGAACCTGATGATGAACTCGGCCACGAAGAAGAGGACCCGCCCCCGTGCCCGCCGCTAAACAGATTCTTTGCATCGATGTGGGCGGCTCCGGCCTCAAGGCCGCCGTCATTACGCCGCGCGGGCGGTATGTCGCCAAGCGGGTGCGGATCAAGACGCCCAAGCAGCGCAAGCCGCGCCAGATCGTGGCGGCGCTGGTCAGGCTGGTGGCGCCACTCGGAACCTACGACCACGTCACCATCGGGTTTCCCGGCGCCGTCAAGCACGGCAAGGTGATCAGTGCGCCCAATTTCGGCACAGAGGACTGGAAAGGCTTCGCCCTGGCGGCGGCGATGCAGAAGAAATTGAAGAAGCCGGTCAAGCTTCTCAACGATGCCGACGTCCAGGGCCTGGCGGTGATCAAGGGCAAGGGGCTGGAACTGGTCTGCACGCTGGGGACCGGGTTCGGTACTGCCTGGTTTCGCGACGGGGAGTTGATGCCGCACATGGACCTGGCGCATCTGGCGATGCATCCCAAGAATGATTTCGACGTGGTGGTGGGTGACGCAACCCGCCGCAAGATCGGCAGCGCGCGCTGGAACAAGCGCATCAAGAAATTGATTGCCGTCTTGCAGACCGTGTTCAACTATGACCATCTGTATCTCGGCGGCGGCAATTCCTCCGATGTGACATTCAAGCTGCCGCGCAATGTGACCATCGTCT
Organism: Alphaproteobacteria bacterium; assembly: GCA_947455695.1. GTDB lineage: Bacteria > Pseudomonadota > Alphaproteobacteria > Micropepsales > Micropepsaceae > Rhizomicrobium. The sequence continues at coordinate 4,220 of CANGRN010000153.1, read as the reverse complement.
CCAATGATGCGGGGATGGAAGGTGGCGCGTTTGCCTGGAAGCACCCCAGAAAATAACGGAACCCGATCGCCTGCCTGCGCGTTTCGATCCCATTGGATCGAAGCCCATTTCATTGCCGTTTTGTGAAGCACGGGCCGCAGCGAACGGAAAGCCCTGATGATGCCGCCGGTGGGTGGAAACACCGCCCTGTTTTTGGACATTGACGGTACGTTGCTGGATCTGGCGCGCACGCCCGATCGCGTCAAGGTGCCGCGCGAATTGCTGCGCAGCCTGGAGCGCTTGTCGCACCAGCTGTCCGGCGCCCTGGCTTTTGTCAGCGGGCGCTCGCTGGCCAGCATCGATAACCTGTTCGCGCCCTTCCGTCCCGCCGCCATCGGGGCGCATGGCGGCGAGATCCGGGGGCTGGACGGGCAGGTTTCGCGCAGCCAGCCGCTGCCCGATTCGGTGCGCGACATTTTCGTTGGCCTGGCCGCCAATATTCCGGGCCTGCTGCTGGAAGACAAGAAATGCGCCCTGGCGCTGCATTACCGCCTGGCGCCGGAAGCCCAGCCGGTTCTGGCGACCGCCATGGAAAAACACGCCAGGCTGTTCGAGGCCGAGAAGGTGCAAATCCTGGAAGGCAAGGCGGTGATCGAAGCCAGGCCCCATGGCATCGACAAGGGCACCGCCGTCACGGCGCTGGCCAAGCAAAAGCCGTTCGCCGGCCGCACCATCCTGTTCGGCGGCGATGACACCACCGATCTGGACGTGTTTCGCATCCTGCCGCGGCTGGGCGGGCGGGGCTTTTCGGTGGGCAAGCATTTCGCGGGCGCAGAGCATGTCTTTGAATCACCCCGCGCGGTGCGGGCCTGGCTGTCACGCGCCGCCGAAGCAGGGGCATCATGACCGGCAACGCCGATCTTGCCGTGGTGGGCAATGGCCGCATCGCCGCCCTGGTCAATGCCCAGGGCCGCCTGGTGTGGTGGTGCTTCCCGCGCTTCGACTCCGATCCGGTGTTCAGCCGCCTGATCGCGGGCGATGAAGAAAAGGGGTTTTGCGACGTGGTGCTGAGCCGGCAGGTCGATGCCGTTTCGCAATATGATCGCAACACCGCCACGGTGGTCACGATCCTGACCGCCGATGATGGCGCAAAAGTGCGCATCACCGACTTCGCCCCGCGCCTGCGCAATTTCGACCGGTTGCTGCGTCCGCCCCAGCTGATGCGCATTATCGAGCCCGTCGCAGGCCTGCCACGCATCGCCATTCGCGTACGGCCCACCCAATTCTATGGCACCCCCATGAGGCGCCAGGTCGCGGGCTCCAGCCATGTCACCTATGGCGAGCCGCCGCTGGTGCGGCTGACCACCGATGCGCCGCTCTCCTATATCCAGCAGGAGATGCCCTTCGCCCTGACGCGGCCGCTGCACCTGGTGTTCGGGCCGGATGAGCCTTTCATGGGCGATATCGGCTCCACCGTGCGCGACTTCCTGGAGCGTACCAACGGCTATTGGCGCGAATGGGTGCGCCGCCTGTCCATCGCCTATGAATGGCAGGAAGCGTCGATCCGCGCCGCCATTACCCTGAAGCTCACCACCTTCGAGGAAACCGGCGGCATCGTCGCGGCCCTGACCACGTCGCTGCCCGAAGCGCCGCATTCGGGCCGCAACTGGGATTACCGCTATTGCTGGCTGCGGGACGCCTATTTCGTGGTCAAGGCGCTGAACGCCATCGGCGCCACCCGCGCCATGGAACAGTATATCGCCTACATCCTCTCCATCGCCGGCAACACCGACACATTGGCGCCGTGCTACGGCATCGTGCCATCGGACGATCTCACCGAATGGATCGCGCCGGACCTCAAGGGCTTTGAAGGCCACGGGCCGGTGCGGATCGGCAACGCCGCGGTGGAACAGGTGCAGCATGACGCCTATGGCAGCGTCATCCTGGCGGCAACGCCGATGTTCTTTGACAAGCGGTTGCCCAATCCGGGCGATGAAAGCCTTTTCCGTCTCCTGGAAAAGATGGCCGGCAAATGCGCAGAGCTGGCGCTGGAGCCCGATGCCGGCATCTGGGAATTCCGCGGCCGCAAGCGCGTGCACACCCATTCCGGCGCCATGTGCTGGGCAGGCCTGTCCCGCACCGCCGCCATCGCCGCGCGGCTGGGCCTGACAGACCGCGCCGCCTATTGGCATGACGTGAGCGAATCCATCGGCAAGACCTTGCTGGACAAGGTGTGGAATGAAAAACGCCGTGCCTTCACCGCTGCCGAAGGCACCGAGGATATGGATGCCAGCGTGTTGCTGCTGCCCGAGCTGGGCCTTATCGACGCCCGCGATCCGCGCTTTGCCTCCACCGTGGCGGCGATCGAGCATGACCTGGTGCGTGGGCGTCATGTCATGCGCTATGCCGCGGAAGATGATTTCGGCCTGCCCGAAACCGAATTCCTGGTCTGCCGCTTCTGGCTGATCGATGCGCTGGCGGCGCTCGGCCGGCGCGAGGAAGCGCGCGAGCGCTACCAGGACGCGCTGGCGCTGCGCAATTCCTATGGCCTGCTGGCCGAGGACATCCATCCCCAGACCGGTGCGCTGTGGGGCAATTTCCCCCAGACCTATTCGATGGCCGGGGTCATTCTCAGCGCGATGCGCTTGAGCCAAAGCTGGGAGGACCGCTATTGGCGCGCATCTTCATAATCTCTAACCGCGTCGCGATCCCCCAGGCGGGCGGCCAGCCCGGCGGACTGGAAGTGGTGCTGAGGGCCACCTTGCGCAAGCATCCCTGCGTCTGGCTGGGCTGGAGCGGCAAGGTGAACGAGAAGCCGCGCACCGAGACGATCCAGCAGGGCGACAACGAATATATCGTCACCGATCTCAAGCCCGAGGATTTCGACGAATATTACAACGGCTTCGCCAACCGCGTGCTGTGGCCGATCTTTCATTATCGCCTGGACCTGGCGGAATTCTCGCGCCGCGACCTGTCCGGGTATTTGCGCGTCAACGAGCATTTTGCCGATGAGCTGGTGAAGGTGCTTGGTCCGGACGACATTGTGTGGGTGCATGACTATCACCTGATCCCGCTGGCCAAGGCGCTGCGGGCGCGGGGGCTGGGCAACCGCATCGGCTTTTTCCTGCACATCCCGCTGCCGCCGCCGGAAATCCTCACAGCCATGCCCAACCATGAGACCTTGATCCCGTCGCTGGGCGATTATGACCTGGTCGGCTTCCAGACTGATGGCGATGCCGCCAACTTCGCGCGCTACCTGGCCAAGGAGCTGGGCACGCCATCGCACATCTCGCTGCGGCTGGGCAGCGGCGACCGGGCGATGCGGATCGGCACCTTCCCGGTGGGGATCGAAACGCTGCATTTCACCCGGCTGGCCGGAAAATCGGTGCGCACCAAGATGGTGCAGCAGGTCCTGCATTCCATTCCCGGCGCGCTGATGATCGGCGTGGACCGGCTGGATTATTCCAAGGGCATCACGGCACGGCTGGACGCCTATGAGCGCTTCCTGGCCGCCTATCCGCGATGGCACGGCAAGATCACCTATCTGCAGATCACCCCCAAGAGCCGCAGCCAGATCAAGGAATATGCCGAGATGGAAGCGGCGGTGAACAGCGCCGCGGGCCGCATCAACGGCAATTACAGCGATGCCAGCTGGGCGCCGGTGCGCTACGTCACCCGCGCCTATAGCCGGACGGCGCTGGCGGGGCTGTATCGTGCGTCGCGCGTCGGCCTGGTGACGCCGATGCGCGACGGCATGAACCTGGTGGCCAAGGAGTATGTCGCGTCCCAGGACCCGGAAGATCCCGGCGTGCTGATCCTGTCGCGCTTTGCCGGTGCCGCCGATGAATTCCGCGATGCGCTGCTGGTCAACCCTTATGATCCCGATGCGGTGGCCGCGGCCATTGCGCGGGCCATGGCCATGCCGCTGGCCGAACGCAAGCAGCGCCATGCCGAGCTGTATGCCGCCCTGCTGCGGGGCGACATTTCAAAGTGGGGCGACAGGTTCCTGAAGGCGCTGGCGCCGCGCGACAAGGGCGCCACGGCGCGCGAGGCCCAGGCGCTGCGGGAGTTCATTTCCCCTACAGCACCGGCTGCAACTGCCCCAAGGCTCCCGCCAGCATCACGACCGTAAGCCCCAGGCCCAGTTCGAAGACGGCGTTGCGGGCGATCATCCTGTCGTTCGCGCGCGGCATCAGCCGGAAGCGGTTGACCGCAGCCAGTCCCAGCATGACCGCCACCAG
>CANGRN010000152.1 GCA_947455695.1 Alphaproteobacteria bacterium | reverse complement strand
GGCCGCCGCTTTGTCAGGCTGCCGCGCGATTATGTTTTCCGGGAATCCGCTGTGGCGCGGGTGCAGCTTGCAAAGGCAGGTGTGCGACTGGCCTGGCTTCTCAACAGCACGCTGCGCTAATTATTCGCTGGAGAGGATCATGTTCCGCACGGTGGGGTAGATCTGGGTCTGCCAGCGGGTGCCTGAGAACACACCGTAATGGCCGACGCCGGCCTGAACATAATGCTTCTTGCGGAACGGCTTGATGCTCGAACACAGGTCCTGCGCCGCCATGGTCTGGCCCAGGCCGCAGATATCGTCGCGCTCGCCTTCCACTGTCAGCAGCGAGGTCTTGCGGATGGCGCGCGGATCCACCTTGCGGTTGCGCCAGATGTAGATTCCGCGGGCCAAGTGATGTTCCTGGAACACCCGCTGCACCGTCTCCAGGTAGAACTCCGCCGGCAGGTCGGCGACGGCGAAATATTCGTCGTAGAAGCGCTTGTTGGCATCGGCCTTGGCCAGTTCGCCCTTCAGGATGTGGCTGAACAGATCCATATGGGCGCGCACATGGCGCGACAGGTTCATGTTGATGAAGGCCGACAGCTGGATGAAGCCGGGATAGACGCGGCGGTGCGCGCCGGCAAAGCGGCGCGGGATGGTGGTGATGAGGTTGCGCTCGAACCATTCCAGCGGCCTTTCATTGGCCAGGTGGTTGACCTTTGTGGGATTGATCGAGGTGTCCACCGGACCGGCCATCAGGACCAGGCTCTTGGGCGTGGCGGGGTTCTTGTCCTCGGACATCAGCGCCGTCGTCGCCAGCATGGCGGGGCAGGGCTGGCACACCGCCATGCCATGCGCGCCGGGGCCGATATGCTCGAAGAAGGCGATCAGGTGATCGATATACTCGTCGGTGCCGAAGCGCCCTTCGGCCAGCGGCACGTCGCGGCCGCTTTTCCAGTCGGTGACATAGACGTCATGGTCCTGGAGCAAGGTCTGGATCGTGCCGCGCAACAGGGTCGGAAAGTGGCCCGCCATCGGCGCGGCCAGCAGCACCCGGGGCTGATCCTTGCCGCTCTCCTTGCGGAAATGCAGCAGGTTGCCGAACGGCATTTCCAGCGCCACTTCCTCGGTGACCTTCTGGGTCCTGCCCGCCACCATGACCTCGGCGATGTCGAAGGATGGGCGCTCATGGAGCATTTGCGCGCGGGAGAAGATTTCGGCGCCCGCGCCGATGCTGCGAAACCAGTAATTGGCGGCCGGCCCCATGGCGGTGTCGCTCAGGGCAGCCTTGATCAGGTCGGCACCCGCGCGCCAGGGCGCGAGAAAGTCCTGCTGGGCCTGATAGGCGTCGTACAACATCCCGCTCGCAAGCCCCTAGGAATCACCCAGGATTCCGCTCCAGTCCGACGGTAACTGATTGGGGGATGCTGCATTGCAAAATAATCCTTGTCAACGCGCCAAAACCCGCCAAACTGCCGGTTATGGGCGATGCGGTTCTGACGATTTCCAGCAAGAACTACTCCTCCTGGTCGCTGCGCGGCTGGTTGCTGTGCCGGATGGCAGGCCTGGATTTCAAGGAAGAATTGCTCTCCGCCGACGATCCGGACGCCCGCGCCGAGTTGCTGATGCTGGCGCCGTCTTTCCTCGTACCGCGCCTGACCCATCACGGCCTGAAGGTGTGGGATACCCTCGCCATTGGCGAATATCTGCACGAGAATTTCCCCCAGGCCGGTCTTTTGCCGCGTGACGCGGCGGCGCGCAGCCATTGCCGCTCGATATCGGGGGAAATGCATCTGGGCTTCGCCAACCTGCGTTCGGCGCTGCCGATGAATTTGAAGGCCCATTACAAGGGCTTCAAGATCTGGGCGGCGGCCCAGGCCGACATCGAACGCATCGTCACGATCTGGCACGAATGCCTGAACCAGTATGGCGGCCCATACCTGTTCGGCGAGATACCCACCCTGGCAGACGCCATGTATGCGCCGGTGGCGACCCGCTTTGCCACATACGACGTCAAGCTGGACCGGCAACGCGCCGATTACTGCGAGACCATCCTGGCGCTGCCGGACATGATCGAATGGACCGAAGCGGCCCGCGCCGAGCGCGCCGGCATTGAGGAACTGGAAGCCGAATTCTAGTTCTTACCGCGACCTTAACCATTGTTCCCAAAGTTCCTTTAAGACTTTCAGGCCAAAATGCTGCTCGCATCCATAAGATTTTGAGCAGAAAGCTTAGCCATGTCCTCTCCCGCGCCCCGCTTTGCCATGCTGGCGGGTCTTTCCGGTCAGTCCTCCAGCGAGGACCGGCGCGAGCTGCTGCGCAAGGTGACCGAGGCGATGAACGATCCGGTGCCCGGCGGCCGCTCGATCCAGGAGCTGGACGGGCTGCTGGCCACGGTGGCGGCGGACTATTCCGCCCATGTGCGCGCCGACCTGGCCAAGCTGGTGGCGAACCAGGACGCGCTGTTCACCTGTTCGGCGCATCTGTTCGCCCGCGACGATATCGAGGTGGCGCGCCCGGTGCTGCAGCATGCCAGGAACCTCAGCGACACGACCTTGCTGGAAGTGATCGCGGAAAAAGGCCAGGAACATCTGATGGCGGTGACCCAGCGCCAGAGCATCAGCGGCGTGGTCTCGCACGCGCTGGTCGAAAAGGGCGACGACCATGTCGTGTCTTCGCTGCTGTCCAACCGCGGCGCGACCATCGAGCCTGAAACCTTCGAGGTCGTGGCGGTGCGCGCCCAGACCAGCACGGTGTTGCAGAAGCCGCTGGTCAATCGCACGGACGTTCCGATCGGCCTGCTGAACGAGCTTTACACCAGCGTGGAAAAGTCGCTGCGCCAGGAAATCCTGCGCAAGATCGGCAACGTCCCGCCCGAAGAGATCGAGCGCGCCTTCCAGAAGAACCGCAGGGTGCTGAACAAGGTCTATGGCGATACGCCGGCCGACATGCCCGCGGCAGTCAAGCGGATTGACCAGATGGCCCGCGCCCAGAGCCTGCATCCGCCGTCACTGGTCACCCTGCTGCGCGAAGGCGCGGCCTCCCGCACTGCCTTCAAGCTGGCGCTGGCGCGCCTGACGGATGTGGAGTTCGACCTGGCGCAGCGCGTGGTCGAGGGCAAGGACTTGGATACGCTGGCGCTGCTGTGCCGCGGCGCCAATTTCAACCGTCCGCTGTTCGTGTCGCTGGCGATCGCGCTGGACGGGCAGGACCGTGCCCTGGGCGGCGCCGAAGAGTTCGGCAATCTCTATGAAGCGGTGCCGGTCGAGGCCGCCCAGCGCGCCGTGCGCTTCTGGAAGGTTCGCAAAGCCGCCTAGCTTTCGTTCGGCTTGCTTTGCAGCTGGACGAAGTTCTCGATGCCCATCTGTTCGATCAGTCGCTGCTGGGTCTGCAGCCAGTCGATATGCTCTTCCTCGCTCTCCAGGATGTCGGTGAAGAGTTCGCGGGTGATGTAGTCCTTGACCGTCTCGCAATGGCTGATGCCCAGCTTGAGGTCGGGCAGGGACATCATCTCCAGCGACAGGTCGCACTTGATGACTTCGGTGACATTCTCGCCGATCATCAGCTTGCCCAGGTCCTGCAAGTTGGGCAGGCCGCCCAGGAACAGCACGCGCTTGATCAGCTTGTCGGCGTGCTTCATCTCATCGATGGATTCTTCGTATTCCTTCTTCGCCAGGATGCTCAGGCCCCAGTCGGCCAGCATGCGCGAATGCAGGAAATACTGATTGATGGCGGTGAGCTCGTTCTTCAGCACCTTGTTGAGGAACGAGATGGTGACCGGATCGCCGGTGACGGAGGCGTGCGGGGAGGGGCCCGGGGCTACTCGGCTGCCTGCTGCAGCGCGCGCCGGCTGTCTTCCAGCATTCCTTCGATTGTTTCCTGGCATCGTCCGCAATTCTTTCTCACGCCACAGCGCGCATAAACGTCATCAGCACATTGGGCGCCGCCGCAAATCGCGGCGCCGACGCGCTGTTCATTCAGCCTATTGCAGACACAGACGATCATCCAACCGGGTCCTGCTGAGAGCCATTCTCAATAACAGCTTTATATTGGCTATTGCGAATGATTGTCAATTGCTTGGTTGGCCGCGCCATAACCCCTTTCGATCATTATATTTTCCTTCTACAAACCCCTCAGCAAGGCGGCATTATGAGGCGAATTCGCGCGAAAAGGACCTGCCTGGCCGCGGTGGCCGGGGCCGTGTTTGTGCTGGCGATCAGCGGGTCTGCCGCCTTGGCGCTTCCGCCTATTGCCGTGCATGGCGACAGCTTTGCGATCGGCTCGCGCATCCCGGCGATGGAGCGCTTCTGGAATCTGGTTCCCAGCCTGGACAGCACCCGCTGGTGGAATCGTCTTTCACGCAGCTATCAGCCGGCGCGGCCCGTCTTCAATGATGGCGTCGGCGGCCAGACGATCTTTGCCCTGCGCGACAAGATGCAAAGGGACCCGGACCATCGCAGTGACACCACCATCATCTATGACCGCCGTAATGACGGGGAAACGGCGAGCGACTATGTCGCCGCGCTGGCCGCGGGCTTGGGCACCCTGCGCACCCGCCACTTCCTGATCCTGCCGCAGGTGCCCTTCTTCAATAAGTCCGAACCCGACCTGCCCATCATGCGCGAGATCGACCGGCGCGTGCTGGCGCGCTGGCCGGACAATACCTTCAATGCGGCCGAACGCGCCGCTTTCGATCACGCGCTGTCCGACCCGGCCACCCGGGCCGACACGCTTCACCGCAATGCCAAAGGCCAGGCGATCGAGATGGGTTTCATCAAGGCCTGGCTCGACGCGCGCGGCTGGTAGTCATTGCACCGCCGGGCTCACACAGGCGAACAGGACTGTCGCTATTTTCCGACAAGGGCGGGGAAGCCCGGATCTGAAACGGCCTTGTAGATCAGCCGCTGCACCGCGGGTGTCAGGGCGTTGGACGTGTTCATGCATGCCGTCATGGCATCGAAGCCGCTGTCAAAATCATAGCGGGATGTGGCGGTCAGGGACTTGCCGGTAGACGCGTTGTCCAACTGCAGGGAGAAAGACCAGTAGCCGCGCGTCAGACCCGTCATGGAAGAGAACTCGCCGGAATTCAGCGTCGCCTTCAGTTCGGCGGTGCCGGGATC
>CANGRN010000151.1 GCA_947455695.1 Alphaproteobacteria bacterium | reverse complement strand
TACAAGACCGGCGCCGCGCCCAGCAAAAAGCAGGTCGAGCAATTGCTGTCGCCGCAATTGCCGCTGGAAGCCGCCATTCTGGCCGGCGGCGGCTTTGCCGACATCGGCAAACGTGCCACCCAGGACCTGATCTATCTCAGCCTTTCGAGTGAAAAATCGGCGCGCCAGGGCCGCGTGATTGAAGGCGCCGCTGATTTGGCCAGTCGGGCGCTCGATGCCCTACAGCGCCGCATCGCCTGGTTCAACGAACGCGATACGCCCTATCGCTCGCGTGTGCGCCCCTATCGCGCCGACATAGCGGGCGACTACGACCATCTGGCGCGGGTGCGCGAATGGTCCCCCTCCGGCTGGACGGAGGAGGAGTGATGCGCGATCCCTCCATGGTCGCTTCCGACCCGGACATTTCCGCCTGGGTCGCCGCCAATGCCGGTGCCGGCAAGACCTATACCCTGGCCAACCGGGTGGCGCGGCTGCTGCTGGCCGACGCGCCGCCTCAGAAAATCCTGTGCCTGACCTTCACCAAGGCAGCCGCCGCCGAAATGCAGGACCGGCTGTTCAAGCAGCTGGGCGCCTGGTCGATGCTGCCCGACGAAAAGCTGCGCGAGGAGATCGTCAAGATTGGCGGCGATGCCCATGCCGACCTGCGCAAGGCGCGGCGGCTGTTCGCGGGCGCGCTGGAAACACCCGGCGGATTGAAGGTCCTGACCCTGCATGCCTTCTGCCAGGTGGTGCTGTCGCGCTTTCCGCTGGAGGCTGGCATTCCGCCGGCCTTCGAGATTCTGGACGACCAGTCGGCCCGCGAACTGATCGGCGAGGCGCGCCAGCATGTGCTGGAACGCGCCGGATCGGGCGATGCGGTGCTGCGCGATGCGGTGGCGCTGCTGGTAACCGAAACCAGCGAATTCACCCTGACGCGCATCCTGGACGCGGCGCTGGGCGGCGACCGGCGCAAGCTCGACCGCTTCTTTGAAGGCGCCGCCGGGCTGGGCGAGACGGTGTATGCCGCCCATGGCGTCAAGCTGGGCGAGACGGCCCAGGGCATCGCCGAGGATTTCTGCGCCGGCCTGGCGCGCGATATAAAGCAGCTCAAGACCATCCAAAGCTGGCTGGCCGGCGGCGGCAAGAGTGACGTCGACGCCGCCGCCAAGCTGGGCGCAGCATTCGACGGCGACATATCCGCAAGCTTTGCGGCTTTGGACAGCTTCTTCCTCACCACCAAGGGCGAGCCGCGCCTGAAGCTGGCCAGCAAGGCGCTGGCCGATGCCCAGCCGGGCCTGCTGGCCGCCCTCACCCAGTTGCAGGCACAATTCTGCCAGGTGGCCGAGCGCCGGCGCGCCGCGCGTGCCGCCCAGCTCGCCCATGCCGCCCTGATGGTGATCGATGCCATGCGCACGCGCTACCAGGACGCCAAGCGGCTGCGCGGCGTGCTGGATTACGACGACCTGATCATATGGACAAAGAAGCTTCTGACCAACGGTAACGCCGCCCAGTGGGTGCTCTACAAGCTGGATGGCGGCATCGATCATGTCCTGATCGACGAGGCGCAGGACACCAGCCCGGAGCAATGGGACATCGTAAAGGCCCTGACCGGCGAGTTTTTCGCAGGCAAAGGTCGCGAGCAATCCCAGCTTCGCACCATCTTCGCGGTGGGCGACGAGAAGCAGTCCATCTTCAGCTTCCAGGGCGCCGATCCCGGCCAGTTCGACATCAACCGGCGGCATTTTTCCGAAGTCATCGCCGGGGCAGAACAGCATCTGCACGAGGTCCAGCTCAACACGTCCCGCCGCTCGGCGCCGGAAGTCCTGTCTTTCGTGGACAAGGTGTTCGAAAGCGACGCGGCGCGCGCCGGCCTGACCGTCAGCGGCGGCGAACTCCTCCCCCGCGCCCATCGCGACAAGGCCAGGGGTGGCATCGAATTCTGGCCGGCACTGGCGCCGGAAGACGAAGAAGAAGTCGATTATTACGCCCCCGTGGACACGGTGCAGAAGGAAAGCCCGGTCGGCCGGCTGGCGGGACAGATCGCCGACAAGATCGCAAGTTGGCTGAACAGCGGCGCACGGCTGCCGGGTCACGAGCACCCGATTGCGCCGCGCGACATCATGATCTTGCTGCCGCGCCGCGAACCCTTTGGCGGTGAAGTCATCCGGCAACTGAAACAGCGCCGCATCCCGGTGGCGGGGGCGGACCGCGTGCGTCTGACCGAACAGATCGCCGCCATGGACCTGATCGCGCTGGGGCGCTTTGTGCTGCAGCGGGAAGATGACCTGACCCTGGCAGCGCTGTTGCGCTCGCCCCTGTGCGGCCTGTCCGAAGAAGAGCTGTTCTCGCTGGCGCATGGGCGCAAGGCCGACCTGTGGAGCGCGCTGGTGGCGCGGGGCCGCGACTTCCCTGTCGCGCATGGCTTTCTGTCCGCGATGCTGGAACGCGCCGACTTCGCGCCGCCTTTTGAATTCTACTCCCATGCCCTGACGGCGCTCGGCGCCAAGGCAAAATTGCTGGCGCGGCTGGGGGCAGAATCCGCCGACGCGATCGACGAGTTCCTGTCCCTGACCCTGACGCACGAGAAAAGCCATTCGCCGTCGCTGGAAGGCTTTCTCGACTGGGTTGAGCGCGGCGGCACCGAGATCAAGCGCGACATGGAACGCGGCCGCAACGAGGTGCGGGTGATGACGGTGCATGGCGCCAAGGGCCTGGAAGCGGACATCGTGATCCTGCCCGACACCACCTCCCTGCCCGAACCGCCCAGCCGCAAGGGTCATCTTCTGTATGGCGATGACGGCGTGCTGTTTCCCTTGTCCAACGAGGATGCGCCGGACATCGTCAAGCGCGCCAAGCAGCGCGCGGAGGCCGAAACCCTGCGCGAGCATCGCCGGCTCTTGTACGTCGCGCTGACCCGCGCCCGCGACCGGCTCTATGTCTGCGGCTTTGAAAGCAAAAAGGGTGTCAAGGACGGCTCCTGGTATCAGCTGGCGCAAGCGGCGGCGATGAGCCTGGGCACCAGGGTGACGCGGGGAGATGGCGAAATCACCACCTACGGCACGCTGGAGGACGAAAAGGGTGAAGCGGCCAGGGAAATCGCGAAGACGGCATCCCTGCCCGGCTGGATCGCTGCCGACGCGCCGGCCGAACCGGCACTGCCGCGCCTGATCCGCCCGTCCGAGGCGGTCGGTGTTTCGCCGCCCACCTTCTCGCCGCTGGGCGCAGGCGCGACGCGCTTTCGCCGCGGCAATGCGGTGCATGCACTGCTGGCGCGATTGCCGGACATCGCGCCGGACAAACGCCGTACCGTGGCGCTGAAGTTCATCCAGGCCAGCGGATTGACGGATGCGCAAGTCTTGGCGGATGAAGTGCTGGCGGTGCTGGACGATCCGCAGTTCGCCGCCGCCTTTGCACCCGGCAGCCAGGCGGAAGCCGGCCTGCTGGCCGAACTGCCGGAGTTCGGAAAAGGCGCACGGGTCAATGGCCGCATCGACCGGCTGGCGGTGAGCGACAGCCAGGTGCTGATTCTGGACTTCAAGACCAACCGCCCGCCGCCCGCCAGCGAGGCGGAGGTTCCCGCGGTCTATCTCGCCCAGATGGCGCTCTACCGCGCAGGTGCAGCGAAGATATTTCCCGGACGGCGCATTGTTTGCGGGCTGGTTTTCACCGATGGCCCCCGGCTTTTACAGCTTTCCGATGTGGTTCTAGACGCCCAAATGGCCGGGATTTCCGCCCGCCTTGACCCGAAGGGGGAGCGTTCCTAGATATGGTGTCGCGATTGTTCAGGAATCAAAATCATGCCCATTAAAGTGTCCGACGCCTCGTTCCAGGCCGATGTCCTGGATGCCAAGAAGCCCGTGCTGGTGGATTTCTGGGCCGAATGGTGCGGACCCTGCCGCATGATCGCGCCCGCGCTGGACGAGCTATCTGCCGAGCTGGGCGACAAGGTCACGATCGCCAAGCTGAACATCGACGAGAATCCGCATGTGCCCACCAAGTATGGCGTGCGCGGCATTCCCACCATGATGATCTTCCAGGGCGGCCAGGTCGCCGCGACCAAGGTCGGCGCTTTGCCCAAGTCCAAGATCAAGGAATGGATCGAAAGCTCGATCTGAACTTTTTCGAATTGATGCTCAAGGCCGCCTCCGGGCGGCCTTTTGCTTTTCAGCTGTTATCGGCCAGGACTTTGCCTGCCAGATAGAGCGATCCGCAAATCAAAATGCGCGGCGGCGTGCTTTCGTCGTCCAGCCGCGTCCAGGCATGGATCTGCAGCATGGCATCATCCAAATCTTCGGCGGGCGCGGAGTCCAAGCCGGCGCGCCGCGCCATGTCATACAGCGCGCCCGCGCCCATGCTGGCCTCTTCGCCGGGAATGCCCACCGTCACCACATGCCGCGCCAGGCCGTTGAAGGTCCGCAGGTAACCCAGCGCATCCTTGTTCGCCAGCATGCCGCAGATCAGATAGAGCGGCCGATCGCCATTTTCTTCCATGTCGGCCATGGCGCGCGACACCGCCTCGGCGCCATGCGGATTGTGGCCGCCGTCCAGCCAGACTTCGGCGCCGCGCGGCGCGGTCTCCACCAGCGGACCCTTGTGCAGGCGCTGCAACCGCGCCGGCCACTCCACCGTGGAAAGCCCGCGCTCGATCCCCGCATCGGTGCCCCATCCTCGCCCGGCATGGCGCAAGGCAGCGATGGCGACACCGGCATTCTCGATCTGGTGGCGGCCCACCAGCTTTGGCAGCGGCAAATCCAGCAGGCCCTGCTGGTCTTCATAGACCATGCGGCCATGTTCGGGACGGCTGACGAAATCCTGGCCGAATTCATAGACCGGCACACCCAGCCGGTCGGCGCGGGCCAGGATGACATCATGGGCGACTTCGACCTGCGGTCCCACCACCAGCGGCGCACCCTTCTTGATGATGCCCGCCTTTTCCGCGGCGATGCCGCCCAGATCGTCGCCCAGGAATTCCTTGTGATCCATGCCCACCGGCTGGATCACTGTCATGGCCGGATGCGGCACCACATTGGTGGCGTCATAGGTGCCGCCCAGTCCCACTTCCAGAATGGTCACGTCGGCGGCATGGCGGGCAAAGGCCAGGAACATGGCGGCGGCGGTGATCTCGAAGAAGGTG
>CANGRN010000150.1 GCA_947455695.1 Alphaproteobacteria bacterium | reverse complement strand
GATCCGTCCCTTTGTGCGCTCGATCATCGAACGCTTCCGTCCGCAGACGGGGGTGATGAGCCAGAACGAAATCCACGCCTCGGTGCGCCTGCGCACCCTGGGTCAGGTCTGAGATCATGGCGCTGGCGGCCACCAACAACCTGGTCGTTTTCCCGCGTGCCGACCTGCGCAGCTTTCTGGGCGCGGCGATGAAGCGCCACCGCCTGCCCGAAGCCTTGGCCCAGGCCCTGGTGCGCGAAGCGGCGAACTTTCCCGGCGCCGGCACCGACACGGCGCTGGCCGGTGCGCTGGCCCGGCGCATGGTCCCGGCCCCGATCGATTATGAGAAGGCCCGCGGCATCCTGCTGGTCGGCCCCGGCGGCGCCGGCAAGAGCACGGTGGCCGCCAAGATCGTGCATGCCGCCACCCTGATCGGCCGGGCGACCTGCCTCAGCCGCGCCGATGGCGGGTTGGCGCTGTTCCGCACCGGCACCAATCCGCCCGATCTTCTGACGGTGATGGAAGCCGATGGCTTCAATCCCTTGAACGTGCGGGCCGCATCCGCCTTTTCAGCGCTCGGCGATATCGAAGGCGTGGAAACCATAGGCGTGGTCTCGGCCCTGAACGACGCCGAAGACATCAGCGATATCGTCTCCGCGTTCCGCTTCCGCCGGGTGATCGTGACCCATATGGACCGTACCCGCCGGCTTGGCGCCGCCCTGGCGGCCTGCATGTCGGGCGCGCAACTGGCCCATGTCAGCTATGGCGCAAGGCCCGAAGATTCGCTGGAGATGCTGGAGCCCGGCGCTCTGGCCGCCCAGATGCTGGACGTCAGCTCTCACTAAAAGCGCGTCAGCGCTTCTTGCCGCCGCCCTTGCCGCGATTGTCGACAGCAAAGGGTCCCGGCCCCATCCCCACCATCAGCAGCAGGCCGCCGCAGATCGCAAAATCGCGGATGAAAATGGAGAGCTGGTAGGCGCGCGCATGGGCGTCGGCATAATGCCAGTAATCATGCAGCGCGAAGGTCGACACGATGGTCATGCCGAACAGCATCACCGCGCCATAGCGAGTGTGATAGCCGAACAGCAGCGAAACGCTGCCGATAAAGATGAAAACCAGCGCCACCACCAGCACCAGGGGCGGGATGGGGACATGCTTGGCCGCCAGGTCGGCGGCGATGCCCTGCCAGTTGCCCAATATGTCCATGGCGCTGGTGAGGTAGAAATAGACCAAGGCGCAACGCCCGAAGAAGGGCGAGATTGTTTCCGAAAATGACATGGCCGTGATTGCCCCCTGGAGCCGCTCCCCGACTCAACTTGCGGAATCATAGGCCAGCCGCCCCGCCATTCAACAGAAAGCGAAATCAGGCCATGTGCTTGGAAAGCCGCCGCTTTCGCGTCTTTTGGGTCACAGCCAGCGGCTGGGCGGCACCATCGCAGGGAACGGGCGAAAGCCAAGCTGCGTTATTGGCCCCGGAGGGACCTGAATACGAGGTCATTGGATATGTCTGCGATTGGACTGAGCGCCCCACGGGGCAAAGGTTTTGCGATTTCCGCCTATGCCGAGGTCGGCCAGAGCTTGCGCTTTGAGCGCCAGCAATCACTGGCGCTGCGGAACATGGAATGGGAAGACCGGGTCGAGCCGCTGCTGCCCTGGAGCACCCTGATCATGCGCGGTGTGGGCGTGATGATTTTCGCCAGCGCCTTCCTGGCGATCCTGATCTAAGCGCCCTTGTTAAGCCCGAAGGGCGTGCTTGCGCAGGTGGCGCACCAGGGCCATCTCGTCGAGCCGGGCCTGGGCGCGGCGGTTCTGCATTTCGGCCAGCCGCTTGGCCTGCTGCTCGGTGGCCACTTCCAGCGACTTGAGATCCTGAAACGCGTTTTCCATGTCCGCTTGCGCCACGGCGTATTCGCGCTCGATTTCCTTGAGCGTGGTGCGCAGGTTTTCACGGCGCTGTTCGATGGAACGCAGGAAGGACGGAAAGGCCAGGCGGCCAATATCGGAATCCCCGGCGCGCTGCTTTTCACGCGCGACATTGTCGTCTAGGTCGGCCAGCTTGCGTTCCAGATCCGCCTTCATGGCGTCGATCGAAGCAATGCGGCGTTTCATTTCATCGACGCGGAAGCGCTTGAGGCGCAGCAGCGTATCGGTCCGGTTCATCGCGCACTCCCTTCAGCGATGCCCATGATGGCGGACAGCGCGTCATAGCCTTCGCTCAACGACGCAGCTTCCGTTTTGGACTGGGCCAGGAAGGCCTCAAGCTGCGGGTAGAGCCTCACAGCATTGTCCACTTCAGGATTCGTGCCAGCCTTGTAGGCGCCCAGCCGGATCAACTCTGCCATATCTTCGTAAATGGTCAGGGGCGCGCGGGCCCGCAAAATCAGCTTTTGTTCGTCATCGGTGTTGCAGCCGGGCATGGCGCGGCTGACGCTCTTAAGGATATTGATGGCCGGAAAACGGCCCCGTTCCGCAATGGCACGTTCCAAAACGATATGACCGTCCAGGATGCCGCGCACCGCGTCGGCCACCGGTTCATTATGGTCGTCACCTTCCACCAGCACGGTAAACAGCCCGGTGATGGAGCCGCCGCCCTCGATGCCGGGCCCGGCCCGTTCCAGCAGACGCGGCAGTTCGGCGAACACGGTGGGCGTATAGCCCTTGGACGCCGGCGGCTCGCCCGCGGAAAGTCCGATCTCGCGCTGGGCCATGGCAAAGCGGGTTACCGAATCCATCAGCAGCAGCACGTTCAGGCCGGAGTCGCGCAGCTGTTCGGCCACGGTCATGGCGACATAGGCCGCCTGGCGGCGCACCAGCGGCGCTTCATCGGAGGTCGCGGCGACCACCACCGAACGCGCCAGGCCTTCTGCGCCCAGATCGTCCTCGATGAATTCCTTCACTTCGCGGCCACGCTCGCCGATCAGCCCGATCACGATGGCGTCGGCATCGGAATTGCGCGCCAGCATCGAGAGCAGCGTGGATTTGCCCACGCCGGAACCGGAGAAAATGCCCATGCGCTGGCCGGCGCAGCAGGTGGCGAAGGCGTTGAGGGCGCGGATGCCCAGATCCAGTTTCTTGCCGACGCGGCCGCGGCGGGTGGCGGCGATGGGCGCGGCCTTGAGCGGATAGGCCGCCATGCCCAGCGGCAGCGGGCCCTTGCCGTCCATCGGCTGGCCAAAGCCGTCGATCACCCGGCCCAGCCACGCCTTGGAGGGATAGATGGATGCGGGGCGATCCTCGAAATCGGCGCGGGCGCCCAGGGTGATTCCGTCCAGGGAACCCAGCGGCATGACCAGGGCGCGGCCGTCGCGAAATCCGACCACCTCGCAAGGAATTGTCTTGTTATTTCCAATGCTTATGCGGCACTGGCCGCCCAGGCTGACCGCGCCCTGCGCACCGGTCACTTCCACCGCCAGCCCTTCGATGCGGGCGACCCGGCCAAAGCGGGTCAGGGTGGGAATGGCCTCGATTTCCTGGATCAGCGCGCGCATCAAATTCTCTGGTTTGGTGGCGCTTTTTGCGCCCCGGGGCCCTTGTTTCGGTGACTTTCTGTCGCCCGACGGCCCCTATCTTGGGGCCAAGGATTTAAATGGCGGTAAACTTAACAAACCGAATCAAGGACTTTTGGGGCCTTGGAGTCCTTTCCGGCCCTTAATCCGGGATGAGGAAGGACTGAAGCCGGGGCCGGAAGTTAAAGCTGCTGTTAACTATTTGCGCTTACCTTCCGGAAACTGGTTAACCGTCCCTGCACCCTATTGGGCCGCAAGGAACGTTAAGAGAGGGGCCTGACATGCGCGTACTCCTGATCGAAGACGACAGCGCCATGGCGCGAAGCATCGAGCTGATGCTGCGCAGCGAGGGCCTTAACGTCTACACCACCGATCTCGGCGAAGAAGGGATCGATCTGGGCAAGCTTTACGATTACGACATCATTGTCCTGGACCTGCAGCTGCCCGACATGAGCGGGTTCGAGGTTCTCAAGGCCCTGCGGGTCGCCAAGGTGCAGACCCCCGTCCTGATCCTGTCCGGCAACGCCATCGTGGAAGCCAAGGTCAAGGCGCTGGGCTTCGGCGCCGACGATTACATGACCAAGCCCTTCCACAAGGACGAGCTGGTCGCCCGCATTCAGGCCGTGGTCCGCCGTTCCAAGGGCCACAGCCAGTCGGTCATCACCACCGGCAAGCTCACCGTGAACCTGGACGCCAAGACCGTGGAAGTCGACGGCGCCCGCGTCCACCTGACGGGCAAGGAATACCAGATGCTGGAGCTGCTTTCGCTCCGCAAGGGCACGACCCTGACCAAGGAAATGTTCCTCAATCACCTGTATGGCGGCATGGACGAGCCGGAGCTGAAGATCATCGACGTCTTCATCTGCAAGCTGCGCAAGAAGCTGGCCGCCGCCACCGAAGGCGCCAATTACATCGAAACCGTCTGGGGCCGCGGCTATGTGCTGCGCGATCCCAATGGCGAAGAGATCGTCCAGGTCGCCTGAGCGACCTGACTCGGACTTGAAAAAGGCGCCTTCGGGCGCCTTTTTTGTTGCCGGTCCTGCACCACAGCGCCAAGGTCCCGGCATGGCCGCCAGATATGACAGCATCGGGATCAATTATGCCGAGCTTCGCAGGCCCGAGCCCAGGATCGCCGCGCTGATTCATCAGGCGCTGGGTCCCGCCAGGACCGTGCTGAACGTCGGTGCGGGCACCGGCTCCTATGAACCCCCAGACCGGCAAGTGACCGCTGTGGAGCCGTCTGCGGAAATGATCCGCAAGCGCAGCGCCAGCGCCGCCAAGGCGATCCAGGCCAGTGCCGATGATATTCCCTTTGACGATGGGGCGTTCGACGCCGCCATGGCGATCCTGACCATTCACCATTGGCCGGACAAGGAGGCGGGCCTGCGCGAGATGCGCCGGGTGACGCGCGGCCCCATCGTGCTCCTGACCTTCGATCCGGCAGCCCGGCCGTGGCTGACCGATTATCTGCCCGAACTTGTGGCGCTGGACGAACAGCAGATGCCGGCGATGGCGAACTATGCGCGCTGGCTGGGACCGGTCCAGATCACGCCCGTGCCGGTGCCGCATGATTGCCGCGATGGTTTTCTCTACGCCTATTGGCGCCGCCCCGAGGCCTATCTGGATGCGCGTATCCGCAGCGG
>CANGRN010000149.1 GCA_947455695.1 Alphaproteobacteria bacterium | reverse complement strand
GGGGGCGGGCCGCGTGGTTTGCGCCGATGCCGCAAGGCACAGCATGGCCGGAAGGATCGCGGCGAGCGGCGCAAGATATCTGATGTGCATGATCCGGTTCCTCGGCTGGCGTTGCTCAGGCCAACCTGGCCTTGAGCTGGGTATAGGAGTGCGGCGCTAGGCTGATGTTCAGGCTGTTGCCGTGCGCTTCAACAGGGCGGCTTTTGGCGGTGACGGGCGATGAACCGAAATCATTCTGCGCCTTGATGTCGGGGCCGTTGACCTCCGACACCGTGACCGGGCCGGCGAAGCTTTTGTCCTCCAGCCCGATGGCAACATCGATGGCCTGGTCTTGGTGGCGGTTGACGACATTGACCACCAGACTGTCCCCATCCAGAGACGCCGACGCGTCGATATACGGAACCTTGTCGAAGCGTTTTGTCTTGTAGGACGGGCCATCCACGAGCAGTTCCAGGCTATTGCCTTTCACGTGTTTGCTGAACAATTGCAGCGGGTAATAGATGGTCTGCAGGAACAGTCCCTTGTCGCTGGTGAAGATGGGTGCAATCACGTTCACCAGCTGCGCCAGATTGGCAATCTTGACCACATCGGCATGGTTGACCAGCGAGTTCAAGAAGCCCGCCACCACCAGCGCGTCTTCCAGATTGTAACGCTCTTCCAGGATGCGGCGGCCGCGCTGGCCGTCGCCGCGGGCGCGGTACCACACATTCCATTCGTCGAACGCGATGTAGATGCGCCGGCCGTCATTGGCCAGTTGGCCGGTGACATGATTGGTGCGGGTCGCCATGGCGGAATCGATGATGCCGGCCACCGTCTCGATCTTCTGGTCCATCTCGATCGGGCTGGCGACAAAGTCGGCATAGTCGTTGCCGGCATTGCCGACATAGAGATGCAGCGAGATGTAATCGGCATAGTCCTTGAGATAGTCCAGCACCGTGCGGTTCCAGCCGATCCAGTCCGAGCCCGGGCGGTAGTTGGAAGATCCCGCGGCGATTAGCTTGACGTCCGGATCGGTCAGCTTGGCAAGCTTGGCGGCTTCCAGCGCAAAGGCGCCATAGTCGGAGGCAGAGCGATGGCCCATCTGCCAATAGCCGTCCATCTCGTTGCCCAGGCCCCAGTATTTCACCTTCCAGGGCTTGTCGCGGCCGTTGCGGCGGCGCTGCCGGGTGATCTCGGTGTCCTGGGTGCCGTTGACATATTCGACCCATTGCTGGGCGTCGCTCCAACTGCCGGTGCCGAGATTGAAGCAGATATAGGGTTCGGCGCCGACCTTCTCGACATAGTCCATGAATTCATGGGTGCCGAAGCGGTTGTCTTCCACCGTGCCCCAGGCCATTTCCAGCCGGCGCGGGCGCTTGTCACGCGGGCCAATCCCGTCGCGCCAGTTGTAGTTGGACGAGAAATTTCCGCCCGGCCAGCGCAGCATCGGCACGCCCATGTCCTTGACGGCGGTCATGACGTCGGTGCGGAAGCCTTCCTTGTCCGACAAGGGCGAGCCTTCGTCGAAAATCCCGCCGGTGATGCAGCGGCCCAGATGCTCGATGAAGTTGCCGAAGATGTTCTTGTCGATGGCCCCGCGATGCCGCGCGCTATGGATGCGGATGCCGGCGGAGGTTGCCGCCGAGGCCCGGCCGATAAAGGGTGCCGATGCCGACGCGGCCAGGACCGTTCTGCGGGAAATCTTCATCTCACCCCCCTGTTATGCGGACCTGCTGCGAGGCCCTGCCGCGATGTTAGTTTAGCAGGCGCATTTGCGCCATGGCCTGCTAATGCGCCCCGTGGCCGGATATGGCATAAATGCCGTCATCAAGGGGCAAGTGGGGCGATGAATCGCAAGCAATGCCGGGCAAGCCACAGGACCGCCCCAGATCCTTCGCCCGCCGCCGGGAAGCCATGACAACCGAAATTCGCCAATGTGGCGACTGCTCCCTGTGCTGCAAGGTACTCGGCATTCCCGAGCTGGAGAAGCCAAAGGATTCCTGGTGCCCCAATTTCGCGGCGGGGGCGGGCTGCCGCATCTATGAAGACCGCCCGCCCTCCTGCCACAATTTTTCCTGCCGCTGGCTGAACGACACGACCATGGGACCCGAATGGAAGCCCAGCATCTGCAAGATGGTGCTGGATTCGCGGCCGCGCATGCTGACGGTGCATGTCGATCCCGCCGTCAGCCGGCCCTGGCGCGCCGAGCCTTACTATTCAGTGCTGAAACGCCTGGCGGCCCAGGGACTGATGCGCAACGTCATCGTGCTGGTGATCGAAAAGCGGCGCAGCCTGGTGGTCCTGCCCGACCGCGAAGTGGACCTGGGCGTGCTGGCGCCCGGTGCGCGTATCGCCATGGAACGGGTGATGACGGCACACGGTCCCGGCTGGCAACCGCGGGTGATGGGCGCGAGCGAGACCGAACGCTAGGCGCGCGGCACATAGATGCCGCGCGTGGGATTCACGAACAGCCAGGGAATGATGCAGACAAAGGTCACGCCGGCGGCGACATAGAACGCATATTCCCAGCCATAGCGGGTCGCCAGGAACGGCGTGAGCGAGGCGGTGATCGCGCCCGCGATCTGGCCGCACATGCTGACCATGCCGGACACCACGCCGGCATAGGGCCCGCCCAGATCGGCCGCCACGGCATAATAGACGGCCTGGCCCAGATAGATGGCGCCCGCCCCCGCCGCCAGCAGCAGCGACGCCACCACCGCATTTTCGGCATGGCCGCCAATGATCAGGATGATGCCGGCCAGGCCCAGGGTGAAGGCGCCAAATACGCTGCGGCCGATATAGGGACTTTTGTGCTTCACCAGCCAGTCGCTGATGACACCGCCCAGCAGGCAACAGGTGGTGGTGGCGATGAAGGGCAGCATGCCCAGCACGGCGCTGCTCTTGAGGTCGAAGCCGCGCCCTTCCTTCAGGTAGATGAAGAACCAGGTGGAAAAGATGGTGGCGGCATAGCCGAACCCGGCATAGGCCAGGGCCGTGCCCCAGGTGTCCTTGCTACCGAAGATGCGCCTCCAGGGCACCGGCGGGCGCACCGTGTCCATTTCAACCGGCAGGCCGGCCTGGATATGCGCCATTTCCTGCGGTGTCACCCAGGAATGCTGGGCGGGCAGATCACGCGCCGCGCGATACCAGAGACACGCGATCACCAGCCCGATGGCCGCAGACGCAAAGAACGCGGCGTGCCAGCCGAACGTGTAGATGATGAAGGCAACCAGCGGGGGCGCTATGCCGGAGCCGAACTGGGCGCCGCTCTGCACCCAGGCATTGGCCTTGCCGCGCTCGGTGCTGGGAAACCAGGCGGCGATGAACTGGTTGGCGGATGGATAGGCCAGCGCCTCGCCCAGCCCCAGGACGAAGCGCACGCCGATCAGCACCCACAGCGCATTCGCCATGCCCGGCGGCACCAGGGCCGTGGCGATGGTAAGCGCGCCCCACCAGATCAGGCCGCCGGTCAGGGTGCGGCGGGGCCCCCATTTTCCCGCGATCCAGCCGGAGGGGATCAGGAACGCCGCATAGCCGATCATGAAGGCGCTGAAACACCAGCCGAGCTGGACGATGGAGATGTGAAAATCCGCAGCGATATAGGAACCGGCAATGGAAATATTGCTGCGGTCCAGGTTCACCACCATGGCGATCAGGAAGATCAGCAGCACCAGCAGGTAGCGAACCGGGACCTTCATCGGCGCGGTTCGCATCTGCTGCCTTACTTCCCGCTTGCCATCTGGCGCATGTTGGCCAGGCACTTGCCGGCGGAGGCCGCCAGCAGCGACACATCATCGCCGCAGAAGATGAAATTGGCGCCGGACTTGTACCATTTTTCCATTTCCGCATCGGGAAAGGTGATGCCGATGCTGGCGGGCATCTGGCGCGCCTTGGCGGCGGCGATCACCGCATTCATGCCGCCCACCACCGTGGGGTGCGAAAACTGCCGCAGCACGCCCGCCGAACCCGACAGGTCGGTGGGGCCCAGGCACGCCACGTCCACGCCCGGGGTATCGAGGATGCCGTTGATATCGGCGACGCCATTCACATGCTCGATCTGCACCACAACAATGACGGACTCATTGGCCTGGGCGACATAGGCATCGGTCTTGCGGCCATAGTCGGAAGCGCGGCGGGGCCCGAAGCCGCGCGTGCCTTCCGGGGGATATTTGCAGGCGGACACCGCGATACGCGCCTCCTCCGCCGAACTCACCATCGGGATCAGGATGCCTTCGGCGCCCATGTCCAGCGCCTGCTTGATCAGCACATGATCGTTCCAGGCCACGCGCGTCATCGGCACCGTGGGCGAACCGTTGAAGGCCATCAGGCAGGTCTGGAAGCCTTCATTGCTGAAGCCGCCATGCTCGGTGTCTATGAACACCCAGTCGAAGCCGGCGCCCGCCATGATTTCGGCAATGGTGGGATTGGCGACAGTCAGCCAGGCGCCAAAGGTGGTTTCGCCCTGTCTCAGGCGTTGTTTCAATTTCAGGCTGCGTTCGGACATGAGGAAATCCCTGGTTTATCCAAGACCCAATTCGCGCAAGTAGGACCGGGTGCGTTTGGCGATGGGCAAAGGCTTGTCGAAGGGTGCCGGGAACATGTCCTGCTCGACAATGCCGAAGCCCCTGTAGTCGATGTCGCGCAGCACGTCGCGCAAGGCGTTGAAATCCACCGCACCCCGGGATGGCTCCACGAACATGCCCATCCCCACCGCCTGGGCGAAGGGAATGTTTTCGGCCGCCACCCGCGCCCGCAACACCGGGTCGACGCTTTTCAGATGCAGGTACGGAATGCGCGCATGGTGTTTCTTCATGAAGCCGACCGGATCGCCGCCGCAATAGGAATGGTGGCCGGTGTCCAGCACGATGGAGACCAGCGCCGGATCGGTCATGGCCAGGAGTTTCTCGATCTGGTCCTCATGCTCGACATGGGTCTGGGCATGGGGATGGAAAATCAGCTGCAGCCCGTAATCGTCACGGGCTATGCGGGCGACGCGGTGGGTGGTGTCTACCAGCCTGGCAAAAGCGGCGTCATCCAGGCGGGCGGGCGCAATCTGCTCGCCGGTGAAAAGGTTGGTGTAGCAATCCGGGATCAGCACCAGGAATCTGGCGTTGAAGGTGTTGAGGATGGGGCCCAGGCCCCGCAGCTGC
>CANGRN010000148.1 GCA_947455695.1 Alphaproteobacteria bacterium | reverse complement strand
CATAGGAAGGAAGCGAAAAGCGCGCTTCCCCGCTATCGACAGCAATGGACATGGCAAAATGATCCGGACACTCGGTCCGGATCATTCATGGCTCATGCCAATTTTGCTGACATTAACCTTTCGGGTCAGCGGTCGCGATAGGGGCGGCCGCAACGGCGCTCATACGCGCCACGGTCATTCTTCCAGGCGGGGTGCCCAGATTCAGATCGCAAGGATCGGTGGCCGCACCGACGACGGCGCCGGCGCCCGCGCCGACGGCTGCGCCAAGACCGGGATTACCCGCCATGGCACCGAGGGCGGCGCCGCCGGCCGCGCCAATCAGCGCGCCGCTGGCAGCCCGGTCGCCCGGGTTCGTTCCGCAGCCCGCAAGCGTAATGGCAGCGGCAAATCCAACAATCAGCAAATGTGTGCGCATGGGTCTCGCTCCTGTTTTCGTTGGAGCGTGAACGCACAATCCGCAGACAAGGTTCCCCGGGCAGTGACAACATAGTTTTCCGCACCAACATTAAAGTCCCGTCGCGCTGTGCCGCACAGCACTGCCGCGAAGATTTGCGACATTTGGGCGAAAACATGGCCAAGCCCATGGCCGCCAAAGTCTTTAGCCCTGTCGCATGATTTGGGGACTCGGCTGATGTCGCCTGTGTTGCGTGCGCCTGTGACGTGGCTGGCCTCCTATCCCCGTTCCGGCAACACCCTGCTGCGCACCATCCTGAAGCGCTGCTTCGGCCAGGCCAGCCAGTCCATTTATGACGATGCCGAATTGTCGGACCCCGACGTATCCGAAATGATCGGGCGCGAGACGGTGGGCGACAATCCCATGGACTTCATCGCCGCCGCGCGTCAGGCCGGCCGCAGCCTGTACGTAAAGACCCACGAAATGCCGCCGCCCGACCGCCATCCCGCCATCTATGTGGTGCGCGACGGACGCTCGGCGGTGGTCAGCCACGCCCATTATGTTCGCGAAATCCTGGGGCACGACATCACCCTGGCCGACGTGATCGAAGGCAGGGCCGGCAAGTCCTGGTCGCAACATGTGAAGGCCTGGACATCCCGGCCCCATACCTTGCTGGTCCGCTACGAGGATCTGGCATCAGGAAATGCCGCGACCCTGAAGAACATCGCGGGCTTCATCGGCAAGCCGCAGCTGCACGGCTTCGACATTTCCTTCGAGGCACTGCATGCCATCAGCCCGGCCTTCTTCCGCAGCGGCTCGGATTCGGCCAACATCCTGGAAATGGACGGCGAGGCGCAGCGCCTGTTCGAGCGGCTGCATGGCGAAACCTTGCGCGCCATGGGCTATGGCCGCGGGCGCGGCCATGAAGCCGGCGCCCGCGCCAACGCGTAATCTCTTCTAGATATCCTGCAGGCGCGTCGAGGAATCGCCGAACTTGTCCTGCTTGATGCCGAAACGGTCCATCAGCGACAGGTACAGGCTGCACATCTTGCGATTGTCGTCGCCCGCATTCATGTAGTTCAGCGAACGGCCGGTCTTGAGCGTGCCGCCCAGACCGCCCGCCAGCACCAGCGGCAGGTGCGAGTTGTCGTGCTTGCGGCCCACGAACATGTTGGACATGAACATCAGGCAGCTATTGTCCAGCACGGTGCCGCTCCCTTCCTTCATGCTGTCCAGCTTCTTCGCCAGATAGGCGTACTGGCTGACATGGAAGTTGGCGATACGCTCGTAATTGTCCGACGCATTGTCATGGCTGGCGGCGTGATGGCCTTCCTTCACGTCCAGGAAGGGATAGTACATCGCCGACAGGTCGCGGCTGATGATTAGCGAGGCGACGCGGGTCTTGTTGGTCTGGAAGGCGATGGCGATGATATCGCACATCAGCCTGGCATGTTCGCGCAGGTCTTCGGGCAAGCCGTTGTTGGGCCGGTCCATCGCGGCCAGAACGGTGTTCTTGGCCTTGGCGGTTTCGTTGGCGTCCTGCCCGGCCTTGCGCATCAGTTCGACGCGCTTTTCCACTTCGCGCACGCTGGTCAGATATT
This sequence comes from Alphaproteobacteria bacterium, assembly GCA_947455695.1. GTDB lineage: Bacteria > Pseudomonadota > Alphaproteobacteria > Micropepsales > Micropepsaceae > Rhizomicrobium. Next base: position 3,146 of record CANGRN010000148.1, on the reverse strand, counting down.
CGTCCAGCTTGCCGCGGTCGGTGCTGCTGATCTTGCGCGACAGGTCCTGGGCGCGGTCCTTGACGCGGTCCAGCACGCTGACATTCAGCAGGCTGCCGCGATTGTCGAACAGATTGTCCCAGGCCTGGGCGGGATAGACTTCCACCGGCACCGGCGAATCCGGCGTCTGCCAGGACAGGTGCGAGGAATAGGCCAGAGAGAAATTGGTCTCGTGGAAGCCGGTCATGGGCTGTTCGCAGGCCAGCACGATCGAGGATTGCGGCGTGTCCTGGCCGACATGATTGGCGATCATCTGGTCGATGCTGATGCCCGAATGGATGATGGCGCCCTTGGTGATCGGCACGCCCGACAGCAGGCTGCCGGTCTGGGCGGGATGGATGCCCTGGTTGGTCAAGGCCTTCACATACAGGCCGTCGACCACGTTGATCTTCTGCTTGATGGGCTCCAGCGGCGAGAGCGTCTTGGACAGCTTCATGGCGGCGCCGTTGCCCTCGGCGCTCCAATGGTTCTCATTGACGCCGCAGCCCAGGAACACCACGCCGAAACGCTTGGGGAAGTCGGCGGCGGTCGGCTCGGCGACTGCGCTGACCGATTCCAGCCAGGGCAGCGCCATGGCGCAACCGGTGCCGCGCAGCACGGCGCGGCGGGAAAAGGCGCGGGACTTGAACGGATTGGTGGTCTTGTCCTGAGACATGATCAATGCTCCTTCCGGAAATCGATTTTGAGGAATTTGCCGTTGGCCGGCTTCTGCGGCGCCACGGGTTCACTGACAGGCGTTTCGACGATGCGGCGATTGAGGAATTGCGGGCTGACCACAATGTCCTCGACCAGGGTGCGGAACTTGTAGCCGTTGGCCGCCATGTCGGTCTTCATCTTGTCGACCAGCGATTCATCCGACAGCTGCAGCGAGCGGTTCAGCGCATAGGACAGCAGCTTGCGCGACAGGTTGGAGATGTAATTGTCCTGCCGGTGGTCCTTGATGAAGTTCTGCAGGCCGACAAGACCGGTGCCGTCCACGCCGCCGGGATAGGTGGTGGAGGCGTCGATCGGGCGTCCCGCCAGATCCTTGCTCCGCGCATCGCCCACCGGGCCATAGCCTTCAAAAGCCAGGCCGAAGGAATCGAAGCGCAGATGGCAGCCGGCGCAGAACGGGTTCTTGTGGTGCTCGGCCAGCATTTCGCGGATCGGCTTGTCGGTCTTGGATTCGTCCGACGGCAATTCGGGCACCACCGGCGGAGGCGGCGGCACGCGGATGCCCAGCACCTTCTGCACCACCCAGTTGCCGCGCTTGACCGGGCTGGTGCGCAGGCCCGGCGAATAGGCGGTCATGAACACGGCCATGGGCAGGATGCCGCCGCGGCCATACTTGTCGGCATGGTCGACGCGCACCCAGGTGTCGTTGTCGCCTTCGACCGCGGGCATGCCGTAGTGGCGGGCCAGCGGCGGATTGACGAAGGTGTAGTTGCCGTACAGCGCATCCAGCACCGAACCGTCACGCTGGATATTGTCCTGCATGAAATGGATCGGCTCCTGGAACATGGCTTCGCGCAGATCATCGTCGAAGGTCGGGAAGCGCTGGCGGTCCACCGAATTGTTGGTCTCGAACTGGCGGAACACCAGCCAGTTGCCCGTGAACTCGGTCGCCAGGCCCTTGACGCGCGGGTCTTTCAGCATGCGGCGGGCCTGGCCCAGCATCACGGCCGGCTTGTGCAGGTCGCCGGCGGCGGCATGCTTCAGGAGTTCGGCATCGGGCATGCTGGCCCAGAGAAAATAGCTCAGCCGGCTGGCCAGGCTGTAGTCCGACAGGGGCTGACTTTCATACGCCTTGGCCGTCTTCAGGCTCGCCTTGGACAGGGCCGGCTGGGCGGTCTTGGCCACCTGCAGGTCGAAGCGGTACAGGAAGTCCGGCGCCATCAGCACGCTGACAATGGAGTCGCGGATCGCGTCTTCATGGCTCAGCGCGTTCTTGGTGCGCAGCTTGTTGTAATAGGCCAGCAGGTCCGTGCGCTCATTGGCCGTCAGCGGGCGGCGATAGGCGCGCTCGGCAAACTTGACCAGCGCGGCCAACTGTTTGGGCTCGGCGGCGGCGCGCTGCTTTTCCATATTGCGCAGGGTCGCGTTGATCAGGCCGAAGTGCCAGTTGAACGCCTTGGGCGCGATGGGATCGTTGGTCGCCTTTTCCATCGCCCAGCGCGCCAGGTACTTTTCGCGCATCTGGTTGATCACGAAGGCGTCGGTGACTTCATGGCCGACAGGCCGCTTGGAACCGGATTCGCTCGACAGCGGGCCGTTGATGTTGCCGTCCACTTCGCCCGACTGGTTGAAGAAATACTGCACCCAGGTGTGCTCGGTCTGGCGGCCGACGAAATCGAACTCGTTCCACAACCCGTTGAGCTGGTCGGTGCCCTTCTTGTCCAGGATCAGTTCGCGCAGGGCGGTATCGTCGCGGTAGTAGCCACCGGTGTTGTGGTAACCGGCGCTGAGCAGCCGGCCATTGTCGGTGGCCTGGTCGGGCCAGTAGCGGCCGCGCTCGGAGACCACGAAGGTGTCGGGGAAGACCGAGGCGAACCGCGAGAAGGCCGCCTGGTACTTGGCCTTCTGGCCCACCGGGTACACCAGGTCGGCATCGCCGTGGCGGGCATGCGCCATCAGGATGGCCCAGCGCGGCGAGGCATCTTCATGCAGCGGCGGATATTTCGGGATGTCCGCAAGCGGGGCTTCCGGCTCGTTCGCGGCACGCAGCGCGTTCGGATCACTCTTGCGATGGTTCTCGGCATATTGCTCCAGGCGCCAATTGTGCAGCGGCTCGGACTGGCCCGGCAGGCCCTTCACCACCGGCGCGGAAAACTGCATGGCGGTATGGGCACGGATGCGGGTGACGAAGTTTTCCATCGCCGCGGTCTTCACGGCAAGCGAACCGGCACCCGGCGCCGGCAGCGCGTTGAACATGGATTGCAGCTTGGCGACGGGACCCACCGCGTCCTTGTCATGCAGGATGGCCCACACCATCGGCAGATACTTGGCGCTGAGCTTCATGTCCGCGGCGGTGGACGCCAGTGTGGCGGCCGGCTTGCCCAGTTCGGCGCGATAGCGATAGCGCCAGGCGGCTTCGAAATATTGCGAGATGTCGGTGGGCTGGGCGGCAT
>CANGRN010000147.1 GCA_947455695.1 Alphaproteobacteria bacterium | reverse complement strand
GGCGGCATCTTCCGGCTCAGCGTGCCGGACTATCGCAGTCCGCCGCTAAAGCGCCGCTCGCTTTACGACGCGCGTGGACGGGTGATCGGCGATCTGCTGATGGGCGCCAGCAGCTATCTGGACGAAAATACCGGCGATGCAAGGATACGCTTCAGCGAGGATGGCAACGCCCATCTGTGGTTTCCGCGCTATGAGCTGGTCACGCACCTGATATTGAAATCGGAGCTGCGCAAGGCGCAGATCCATTTCTACCAGGCCTTCCTGGACGACCACAGCTACCTGTGCGAACCGGTCCCGGAAGACGAGATGTTCGTGCAGCGCGCCGCGCCGCACGACCGGCGGGCCGGCGGCGCGCCGGTTTCCATTGTCGCGGATTTCGTGAAGTAGCTAGGCGACTTTCACCTTCTTCTTGGCCGCCAGGAATTCGCGGTGCATCTCTTCGCGCTGCTTGTCGGAGAAATTCTCCTTCACCTGCGCCCAGATGTTGCGTTCCTCTTCCTCGACATGGTGGCTGATCAGTTCCTTCAGCACCTTGGCGGCGGCCTTGAATTCCGGCGTGTTGGCGGTGAGCTTGTCCAGCTTCTTGAGGGTGGCGTCCGCCAGGCCATGCTCGATATAGCCCTCATTGCCGTCGATCTTGGCCTCCTTGCCGCGCAGCGCCAGCACCGCGTCGTAGACCACCTTTTCCTCGGCCTTGGTGTGGGGCACCAGAGCGCGCTTGATCTTTTCCACCAGCTGCTTCTGTTCGCGGGCGCTGTCGCTGTCCACCAGCTTGCCAAGCAGCTCCTGCACTTCGTCATGCTCGGCCTGCAGCGTGTCCAGGATATCGGGCTGGCTTTCGCCGGGGGTCAGCGCGCCCATAACGGATTTGGCGGCCTGTTCAAGCGTGGTTCTGACGGTCATGGCGATAATCCCTTGTGAAATCCTGTCATGCAACGTGCATGCGGGAACCCGGTTTCACGCCCCTTCCGAAATTATGGTGCGACAGCGTGCAAGGGTGGGCGCGAAGAGAATTTCGCAAGTTCCGGCAACAAGATGCGGGAAGCAGGCGTTACCACCGAACACCAACACAATGAGGAACCCATGACGACCATCAACGGTCACACCAGCGCCATTCTGGCATCCAAGGTCAAAGGCACGCCGGTCTATAGCGACAATGGCGACAAGATCGGCACCGTCGAAGACGTGGTGCTGGACAAGCAGTCCAACCAGATCATGTTCGCCGCCCTGGGCTTTGGCGGCCTGTTGGGCATCGGCGAGAAATACTATCCCGTGCCGTGGGCCCTGCTGGATTTCGACGAGGACAAGGGCGGCTATGTCGTGCCCCTGGACAAGGACCGGCTGGAGAATGCCCCGGCCTATGACCTCAAGGATCTGACCAAGCATGACGGCAGCATCGGCACATCCATCCGGGATGAAAGCTATTCCTTCTACAAGGTCGATCGCGACTGGAATTGATGTGACAGCCCCGCCGCCGGACCTCCGGCGGCGGGGATCACCGGGCGGGTCAGGCTTGCCTGGCAAGGCCAGCATGCTAGCTTTGCGGCATGCGCATCCTGATTGCGGGCTTTCAGCACGAAACCAACACCTTCGCGCCCACCCCCACACGCTATGACGATTTCGTGCGGGGCGGCGCATTTCCCGCCATGGCGCACGGCGCCGACGTGCTGGCGATGCGCGATGTCAACATTCCCATCGGCGGTTTCATCCGCGCCATGCTCGGCCATGAGCTGATCCCGGTGCTGTGGGCCGGCGCCACGCCGGCGGCGCATGTCGAGGAAGACGCTTTCGAGCGTATCGCCGGTCCGATCATCGCCGCCGCACGCGACCGGGATTTCGACGCGATCTATCTGGACCTGCACGGCGCCATGGTGTGCCGCCACGACGATGACGGCGAAGGCCGGTTGCTGGCGGCGCTGCGCGCCGTGGTGGGTCCGCGCATTCCCATCGTCGCCAGCCTGGACCTGCACGCCAATGTCACAGCCAAAATGCTGCAGACCGCCGATGCGCTGGTTGCCTATCGCACCTATCCGCATGAAGACATGGCGGAAGCGGGCGAACGCGCCGCGGGCCTACTGAACATCCTGATGCAGCGCGGGGAAAAACTGGCCCAGGCCGCGCGGCGCCTGCCCTTCCTGATTCCCATCAACGGCATGTGCACCCTGGTGGAGCCGGCGCGCGGTGTTTATCACGCGCTGGCGGGCGCCGAGCAGATGGACAATCTGCACATGTCCTTCGCACCCGGATTCCCGGCGGCGGATTTTTCCGAATGCGGCGGCGTGGTCTGGGGCTATGGCGCGGATGCCGCCAAGATCACGGGCGCGATAGACGCGCTGGCCGGCGGGATTGTGGCGCGCGAAGGCGCTTGGGTGGTGCCGCTATTGGCGCCCCAGGACGCGGTACGCCAGGCCATGCGCATCGCCGCCACCGCATCGCGCCCGGTGGTGATCGCCGATACCCAGGACAATCCGGGCGGCGGCGGGGATTCCAACACCACAGGCATGCTGCGGGCGCTGGTGGAATGCGGCGCAGAGGGCGCGGCGCTGGGCCTGATGGTCGATCCGGATGCCGCCGCTGCCGCGCACCAGGCGGGGGCGGGCGGCGACATCACCATCGCGCTGGGCGGACAATCGGGCGGCGATGCGCCGCTGTCCGCCACCTTCCGCGTCGAACAACTCAGCGACGGGCGCTGCATCTATGGCGGCCCCATGATGCACGGCAAGCAGACCGATGTGGGACCGACGGCGCGCCTGTCGCTGGGCGGGGTGCAGGTGGTGGTCAGCAGCCACAAGGACCAGATGCTGGACCGCAATCTCTATCGCATGGCCGGGGTTGAGCCGGAGCGGATGAAAATCCTGGTCAACAAAAGCTCGGTGCATTTCCGCGCCGACTTCCAGCCCATTGCCGAGGCGGTGCTGGTGGCCAAGGCGCCGGGCCCCCTGCTGGCCGATCCCGCCGATTTTCCCTGGCAGCATCTGGCAAAAGGCATGCGGCTGCGCCCCCTGGGGCCGGCCTTTACCGGTCAGCCACCGAACTCCACCACATAGCCGGCGACATGCTCATCGTCGTTGCCGTCGCCCAGTGAGGCGGAGAATTGCGGCACGCCGTAAGAGAAGATTGTGACGCAGCACACTTTGCTGACGTCCCACTTGCCGCCATGCTGGAAGGCGGTCGACATCCAGTTGGCATAACGCCCGCCCTGCACTGTGCCCTGTTCGTCGCCGCGCCAGAACAAGGTGCCCTTGCCACCGTCCGCCGCGCCGCGCGGACCGGTGACCCAGCGCCACTCCCCCGGCGCGGTCTGGCGCCCGCCCAGATAGGTCACATCGGGATAGGCATGCGGGAAGAGGCGATCCACGATGAACTGGTATTCGCCGGCATCATCGATGGTGGCCAGATATCCGGCATGGCCTTGCCAGGACAGCTTGGCCGCATCCCTGCGCGCCTGGTCCCAGGTGATATTGGGCGCGGCGATGAACTGATAGGCATGCCGGGGAGACGCGGCGATGATCGCGGAACTTCTGGTCGCTGACGGTGACAACAAGAACTGCCAGGCTGCCCAGGCGGCACAAATCCCCGCCAGAACGGCGGCCACAATCACGATTTTCGGGTTTTTCATTGTTTTTGGCCCGGCAGGGCGTCTCTCCGTGCCGGGACCTTAGGGTGATTTGCTCCCCTGCTCAACGCGCCTGTCGCACAAGCCTGGCGCGGATGGCCTTCAGCTCGCGCCGCCGCGCCGCGCTGGTCGGGGGATAGGACATCTTCAACCCTTCCAGCGTTTTGACGATGATCTGGGCTACGATCAGGCGGGCATTTTCCTTGTCGTCGGCGGGCACGACATACCAGGGGCAATGCTTGTTGCTGGTGGCGGACAGGGCCTGTTCATAGGCGTGCATATAGTCCTTCCAGTATTTGCGCTCCTCGACGTCGCCGGCGCTGAACTTCCAGTTCTTGTCCGGCGTGTCGATGCGGGCCAGGAAGCGCTGGCGCTGTTCTTCCTTGGACATGTGCAGGAAGAATTTTATCACCCGCGTACCATTGGCATGCAGATGGCGTTCCAGGCCGTTGATGGACCGGAAGCGCTCCTCCCACACATCCTTTCCCACATGGGGCAGGTTCTCGGCCTTGAGGATTTCAGGATGTACGCGGGCGATCAGCACTTCCTCGTAATAGGAGCGGTTGAAGATGCCGATCCGGCCCCGCTCGGGCAGATCGCGGGTGGTGCGCCACAAATAGTCATGCGCCAGCTCGCCGGCGCTGGGATGCTTGAAGCTGAAAACCTGGCAGCCCTGCGGATTGTTGCCCGACATGACATGGCGGATCACCCCGTCCTTGCCGGCTGCGTCCATCGCCTGGAAAATCACCAGCAGGGCATGCTTGTTGCTAGCATAGAGAAGCTGCTGCAGTTCATCCAGCCTGGCGACCTGCGCGCACAGCGCCTGCTGATAGTCATCCTTCGACTTGTAGAGCGGCTTGATCCGGGTCGACGTCTTGTCCAGACGGACCTTCTTGCCGGCGCGAAAATCGTGGGGGTGGATTTTCATAAAGTTCCTCTGGCGCATGGCAGCTTCGCGTTCCTGACAGTAAGGCGGCGGCCTGCTTTGGGTCTACACTGGAGGCAAGCAGGGAGGCAGACATGACCGACACAGCGGCCAAACGCGCCACATTCCGGGCGCTGCATGCCCAAGGCTGCTTTGTCCTGCCCAACCCCTGGGACATCGGCAGCGCCCGGCTGTTCCAGCATATGGGCTTTGCGGCCCTCGCCTCGACCATCTCAGGTCACGCCTGGACCACCGGCCGGCCCGATTATGGCGTCACGCGCGATGCAGTGCTGGCGCATCTGACGTCGCTGTGCGCCGCGGTGGATTTGCCGGTCAATGCCGATTTCGAAAATGGCTTCGCGGTCGAACCCGAAGACGTCGCCGCCAATGTGAGGCTGGCCATCGGGACCGGCGTGGCCGGCCTTTCCATCGAGGACAGCAAGCCGGGCGGGATGGGACTGCATGATCTGCCGCTGTCGGTCGCGCGCATCGCCGCCGCGCGCGGCGCGATCGATGCTTGCGGCCAGGACGTGATCCTGGTGGCCCGTACGGAAGGATTGCTGGGCCACGGCACGCTCTCTGCGGCAATCGACAAGCTGATGGC
>CANGRN010000146.1 GCA_947455695.1 Alphaproteobacteria bacterium | reverse complement strand
CATCGCCGCCGCCATGGCCAAGATGGCCAAAAGCGGCGCGCGGCTGAGTCCCGCCGCATGACCGCTGAAGCCGACAGGTTGATCCGGTTGCTGGATCTGAAGCCGCATCCCGAAGGCGGCCACTTTCGCGAGACTTACCGGGACACCAACGAAGGCCGCGCGCATTCCACCGCCATCTATTTCCTGCTCAAGGCTGGCGAGACGTCGCGGTGGCACCGGGTGGATGCCGCCGAAGTCTGGCATTTCTATCGCGGCGCGCCGCTGGAGTTGAAGATCGGCAAAGACACCTATGTGCTGGGCGCGGACATAGACGAGGCGCAGGTGCCGCAACTGGTGGTGCCGCCGAATGCCTGGCAGGCGGCGCGCAGCCTGGGCGACTATACCCTGGTCGGCTGCACGGTTGCCCCCGGCTTTGAATTTTCAAAATTCGAAATGGCGCCGGACGGCTTTACGCCGGATTAAAGCGCCGGCGAAACACTCGCCGACACCACAGGAATGCCGTCAGGCCCGGCGCCGCCCGGACCATAGATGCGGGTGCTGACCACCTGGCCATCCTTGTCGATGCGCTTGTCCTCTCGCGCCAGGTCCTTCCAGCGGCGATTGCTCAGGCACACTTCGGGCCCTGCCGTGGTGCGGCTGGCGGTGGAGGTCATCGGGCGCCGGCACGTCACCGCATCGGGATCGCCCGCGCCGGACGGGTTGGCGACGGTGGGACGCAGGAACACACTTTTGCCATCGGCGCTGAGATCCTGGCCGGTCATGGTCAGACGCGCCCAGACATTGTTGTGCATGCAGACCTTGGGGCCCATGCCGCCGCCGGGCAGCGGCTGCGGCGCGCGGCATGTCACGGCATCGGGATTGCCATCGCCGCTGGGCGTCACCGCCAGCACCGGCGCATTGGCATCGTCCAGCGCCGCCAGCGCGGGCGTAGCCAGAAACACGATCAAGGCGGTGGTCAGCAAACGCATTGTCCTGCTCCTTGCAGTTGCGAAGGCCACGATAATCCTCGCGGCCTGCGCGCTCAAGCCGCCAAAATCGGGGGCGACAGGCTCACCCAATCGGCTATTGTCCGGCCAACCAACGAACCGCGGGGAGTTTCGACATGAAGGTTTTTGCAGGCGCCGGCTTTTTGATGCTGGCGGCCACCGCCGCCTGGGCCCAGGCCGACCGGCTGGCGATCCAGTCCGAGCCGGCCAAGAACGGCACCCCCGCCTGGCATCTGGGCTCGTCCTTTCCCGATCCCACCGGCTTCACGCTGGTGGATGCCGACGGCACCGTGCATGTGATCCCGCGCGAGGAACGCGCTGCCTTGATGGGCGGGCGTCCGCGCGTGCCCGGCGGCGCCGGCGGCGCCCAGTGCAGCCATTCGCCCATGTGTGGCCGCAAGAACGGTTTCAAGCGTGGTGAGCTGGCCCGCGTCGAATATGACCAGACCATGGGCTACAAATTTTCCTATCCCTATTTCGTGCCCAAGGGCATTGGCGGCATCCCGTCGGTGGCGCTGGATTCCAAGGGCAATCTCTGGGTCTTCAAGCGTTCGCCCGCCGGCGTGACCCAGCTGATGAAGTTCGATGCCAACCACAAGCTGATCCTGGAAGTGCCCGAAAGCGAGATCGGTCACCAGGACAAGGCCCATGGCATGGCGGTCGACAAGGAAGACAATGTCTGGATCACCGACAATGGCCAGGCCACGGTGATGAAGCTGTCGCCGCAGGGCAAGCTGCTGATGACCATCGGCACCAAGGGCAAGCCCGGCGACTGGGTCGAGGAAAAGGGCCAGCGCCTGCTCTGGCAGCCGGTGATGGTGGCCTTCGCCCCCAACGGCGACGTCTATATCGGCGGCGGCCATGCCAATGAAAGCCCCAACGACGTGGACGGTCCCGAACCGTGGAACGTCGAAGGCGTGGCGCGGGTGGTGCATCTGACCAAGGACGGCAAGTTTGTCGGCCAGTGGTTCGGCAATGAGGTGGGGCAGGGCAAGTTCGATTCCACCCACGGCTTTGCCATCGATCCCACCAATGGCGATGTGTGGATCGGCGACCGCGAACAATATCGCATCGTCGTCTATACGGCGGACGGCCGTTTCGTGAAGACCTTGCAGATGAAGAACCTGGTCTGCGCGCTCAACTTCGACCACAAGGGCAATCCCTGGATGGCCTCGGGCCAGGACGGCCAGTTCCAGAAGATGACCCGCGACGGCAAGATCGTGGGCGCGATCGGCAATGGCATGGGCGTGGGCTTCGGCCAGTTCACCGAAGCCAGCTACTGGGTGTTCGATCCCAAGGACAATCTGATTGCCGGCGACACCAGTGTCGGCCGCGTCACGGTCATGTCGAAGTAAATCTGTTTACGAGAATGAAAACGGCGCTCCTTCGGGGCGCCGTTTTTATTTGACGGCGACGTCGCGCGCGGATGTTGCCAGCAGCTTGGACAGTTCCTGCTGGATCGCCAGCGATGAGGCATGGCCTTCATGGCCTTCGCCCGGAACGAAACTTACCAGCAGGGTCTGGCCTGAAATGGTGATGGTGGGCTTGCCGCCTTCGGCCACCTTCACACTGTTGATGCGCTTGGCCAGGGTGCGGTGGCCGGCAGGATTGGCGGCCAGGAAGCGCTCGATCCCGGTGGCGGCATTGGTCAGGGCGTCAAAGGCGCGGCCGCGGGTTTCCGCGTCGGCCGACAGCACGGCGGGATCTGCCGAAAACTTGATGGCGATATTCTGGACATAGGTAAGGTGGCTGGCCTCGTCGCCAAAGGCGGTCTGCAGCTCGCCGGCCGAGACCGACAAGGTGTCGGGCGCCGGCGCCACGCCCTGATAGGTGGCGGGCACGCCCTGCGGCGCATCCTGGGTGTAAAGCGTCATGCCGCCCCACACCGAAACGCGGATGGCCGTCGTGCCGGTGTCATATTTCAGCAGCTTTGCGCCCAGCGAGCCGCGATCCATGTTCAGGACGAAATTTTCCGCCCGCCCCGAAAAGCGCAGCAGGTACTTGCCCGCCCCATAGGGCGCCAGGGTGAAGTTGCCATCGCCTGCGCTGTAGAGGCCCGGTTGCAGCGGACCCACGCGCTCGGCGGCCAGGCGCGATGCCATGCCGGGCGGCGTGCCGGGTGGGGCGTCAGGCTGTGCCCAAGCAGGTGCCAAGGCCAGCGAGGTGCTTGCCACGAGCAGGGTCAGGATTGCGACTTTGGTTCTCACGCGACTCTCACAGCGGTTGCTTCCGCCATTGGCTGGCTTTGGCAACCAACCCCCTTCATTGCCTAAGATAATGCCATTCCATTGGGGCAAATTTAAGCCCGCAGGGGAGGGGGTGAGGCACGGTCGCGCCTTCCTTTCGGGCCGAATTATGACTAAACGGGAAGCCGTTAATAACAAGGAATGGGGGCTTTCCGTGACGCAGAGCTTGGACAGTTTCAAGTGCCGCAAGATCTTGAAGGTCGGCAGCAAAAGCTATGTCTATTTCAGCCTGACCGCGGCCGAGAAGAACGGTCTCAAGGGCATTTCCAGGCTGCCCTATTCGATGCGGGTGCTGCTGGAAAACCTCCTGCGCTACGAAGACGGCCAGACCGTCACCAAGGACGACATCAAGGCGGTGGTGGACTGGGGCAAGAAGCGCACGTCCGACCGCGAAATTGCCTTCCGCCCCGCGCGCGTCCTGATGCAGGACCTGACCGGCGTGCCGGCGGTGGTCGATCTGGCCGCCATGCGCGACGCCATGAAGACCCTGGGCGGCAATCCCGAAAAGATCAATCCGCTGGCGGAAGTCGATCTGGTCATCGACCACAGCGTGATGATCGACAATTTCGGCCAGAAGGATTCCTTCAAGAAGAACGTGGCGGTCGAATATGAACGCAACCAGGAACGCTACCAGTTCCTGCGCTGGGGCCAGCAGGCCTTCGCGAATTTCCGCGTGGTGCCTCCGGGCACGGGCATCTGCCATCAGGTGAACCTGGAATACCTGGCCGAGACGATCTGGGTGCGCAAGGGCAAGGACGCGAAGAAGAAAAACATCGAATACGCCTTCCCCGACACCGTGGTGGGCACCGACAGCCATACCACCATGATCAACGGCCTGGCCGTGCTGGGCTGGGGCGTGGGCGGCATCGAGGCGGAAGCCGCCATGCTGGGCCAGCCCATCTCCATGCTGATCCCCGAAATCGTGGGCTTCAAGCTGACCGGCAAGCTGAACACCGGCGTCACCGCCACCGACCTGGTGCTGACCGTCACCCAGATGCTGCGCAAGAAGGGCGTGGTGGGCAAGTTCGTCGAATTCTATGGCCCGGGCCTGGACGAACTGACCCTGGAAGACCGCGCCACCCTGGCCAACATGGCGCCGGAATATGGCGCCACCTGCGGCTTCTTCCCGATCGATTCCGAAACCGTCGCCTTCCTCAAGAACACCGCGCGCAAGCCGGCGCGCGTGGCGCTGGTGGAGAAGTACGCCAAGGCCCAGGGCCTGTGGCGCAACGCCAAGAGCCCCGATCCGGTCTTCACCGACACGCTGTCGCTGGACATGGACTCGGTCGAGCCCTGCATGGCCGGCCCGATGCGTCCCCAGGACCGCGTCGCGCTGGGCGGCATCTCGGGCAATTTCGCCGAACACCTGATCAAGACCTGGAAGAAGGAAGACACCGCCAACAAGCGCGCCAAGCTGGAAGGCAGCGAAGTCTCCATCGGGCACGGCGATGTCGTGATCGCCGCCATCACCTCCTGCACCAACACCTCCAATCCCAATGTGATGATGGGTGCGGGCCTGTTGGCGCAAAAGGCGGTCAAGCGCGGCCTTAAAGTGCGCCCCTGGGTGAAAACGTCATTGGCGCCGGGATCGCAGGTCGTCACCGACTATCTGGCCAAGGCCGGCGTGGACAAGGCGCTGGACAAGCTGGGCTTCACGCTGGCCGGCTATGGCTGCACCACCTGCATCGGCAATTCGGGCCCGCTGCCCGAGCCGGTGGCCAAGGCGGTGACCGAAGCCGATCTGGTGGCGGCCGCCGTCATTTCCGGCAACCGCAACTTCGAAGGCCGCGTGCATCCGCAGGTGCGCGCCAATTACCTCGCCTCGCCCATGCTGGTGGTAGCGTATGCGCTGGCCGGTTCGGTCAACATGGACCTGACCAGGGAGCCGGTGGGTTATGACAAGAACAACGAGCCGGTCTATCTGAAGGACAT
>CANGRN010000145.1 GCA_947455695.1 Alphaproteobacteria bacterium | reverse complement strand
GCTGAGGGTGCTGCCGCCCAGCAATGCTGCCACGAACAATCCATCGGGTTTCAAGGCGCGGCGGATCTGGACCAGCGCACCGGGCAGATCGTTGATGGCCTGCAGGGAATAAAGGCTGACGACCAGGTCGAACGGGCCTTGTGCGTTGAGGATTTCGTGGCGGTCGAAACCGGCGCAGGTCCAGTGCGTGGCGAAGGGCGCGATTTCCGGGGCCACTGGTTTATTTATTGGCTCGCCTTCGCTCGCCGGGGCGCCGATCCACAAGCCCTTCTCGAACTTGCGTGTCACCGCCGCCAGCCGGTCGGCCAGGCCATCCGCCGCCGCGCGGTCCAGGAAGCGGTCGCCGGCCAGACGCGCCGCCCGGGCGCGCGCGTTCTGGCTGGCGGTAAAATCAAAAAGGAGCGGGCGGGACGATGTCATCTTCGCTAGATTAGCGATCATGCTGGGGAATGTCGCCAAGCCGGTTCTGGACCTGTTGTTTCCGCCACTGTGCATCGGCTGCCGCGCGCCGGTGGGTGAGGCGGGCTTCTGCGCCGATTGCTGGAGCGGCATCACCTTCCTGGATGGTCCCGGCTGCGCCTGTTGCGGCATTCCGTTTCCGGTGGCGCTGGAAGGCGACAATCTCTGCGCCGCGTGCCTGGCCAATCCGCCGGCCTTCGACAGCGCCCGCGCCATCATGGCGTATGACGACAAAAGCCGCGGCGCGATCCTAGGCCTGAAACATGCCGACCGGCTGGACCTGGTGCCGGGCTTCGCCCGCTGGCTGGGCCGGACGGGACGCCAAACCCTGGCGCAATGCGATCTTGTCGTGCCGGTGCCCCTGCATCGCTGGCGGCTCTGGCAGCGCCGCTACAACCAGGCCGCCGAACTGGGCCGCGCGCTGGCCCGGGAATGGCGTCTTGTCTTTGATCCTGTGCTGGTCCGCAGCCGCGCCACCCCCAGTCAGGGCGCCATGGCCAGCGCCAAGGCGCGCCGCCGCAATGTCCAGCGTGCCTTCCAGGTTCCCGAGCCCGCGCGGGTGGAGGGAAAAACCGTGCTGCTGCTGGACGATGTGATGACAACCGGTGCGACGGTGGAAGCCTGCGCCAGGGCCCTGAAACGGGCGGGCGCGGCCCGCGTTCACGTCCTGGTTCTGGCGCGCGTTGTGAAGGCGCCGGACGTGCTTATATAGAGCCCCGAAGCTTCGAGTCTGACGCCATGAAAACCGTACGGATGTATACGACCCCGATCTGCCCCTATTGCGTGCGGGCCAAGTCGCTCCTGAAGAAAAAGGGCGTGGAGGTCGAGGAAGTTGACATCCTGATGGACACGCAGGCGCGCGAGGAAATGGAATCCAGGACCGGCGGCGCCCGCAGCGTGCCGCAGATCTTCATCGGCGACACCCATGTCGGCGGCTGTGACGAGCTTTACGCCCTGGAAAAGGACGGCAGGCTCGACCCACTGCTGGCCTGACCTTCCCAAAACCTTCGCAGTCGCAAACGCTTCCGCTACTGGACAAAGACGGCGGGCCCCCGGAATATGACCGCCAATTCATCCAATAGGGGAAGAGACTGCCATGAGAAAACTTCTGCTTGCTTCGGTTGCCCTGATGCTGGCCGCGCCTGCCGCGATGGCCCAGATGAATCCCGCGCCCACCATCGCGCCGGCGCCCACCGCCGATGAAATGAAGCAGCCGCGCCCGCCGCGCGCCGTCGGCATCCCCACCGCCGTGGCCGTCGAAGCCGCGCTGGAAGCCAACCGCGTCTGCCTGGGCAACACCTACAAGACCACCGCGATGATCGCCGACTCTGCCGGCGTGCCGATCGTGGTGATCTCCAATGACGGCGCCGCCGCCGTCACCCAGCGTATCGCCATGAGCAAGATCCAGGCGGTGCTGAAGTACAAGATGAGCAGCGGCGACGTGGCCAAGAAGGCCGCCGCCGATCCCGCATTCGCCGCCGAGCTGAAAGCCAACCCGCTGATCGATACCGCCCGCCAGGGCGCGCTCGCCATCACCAAGGGCTCCGAGGTGGTCGGGTTCTTTGCGGTGTCCGGCGCTCCGGGCGGCGACAAGGACGAAGTCTGCACCAGCGCGGGCCTGGCCAAGATCGCCGGCAAGTACTGATAGGTTTCGCGTTTCGGGAACGGGATCGGTTATTCTGAAGGCATGATCGGTCCCGTTTCCTTTAAAGCTGCCTGCGTCCAGCTTCGCGCGTCCGGCGATGTGGCCCAGAATATTCGCGATACCAGCGCGCTGGTGCGCGAGGCGGCCGGTGCGGGCGCGCGTTTCATCGCCACCCCGGAAAACACCAACATCATGGCGCAGGACAATCGCGCCAAGCTGGCCGCCACCTTCGACGAACCGAATGATCCGTCGCTGCCGGCTTTTTCGGCGCTGGCCAAGGACCTGAAGGTCTGGCTGCTGATCGGCTCGCTGCACATCAAGGTCAGCGACACCAAAACCGCCAACCGTTCTTTCCTATTCGCCCCCGATGGCACGGTGAAGGCGCGCTACGACAAGATTCACCTGTTCGACGTGACGGTGGCGCAGGGCGAGAGCTACCGCGAATCCGCACAGGTCGAAGGCGGCCAGACCTGCGTGCTGGCCGATACGGCGTTCGGTCCTGTCGGCATGACGGTCTGCTACGACTTGCGCTTTCCGCAGCTCTATCGCCGGCTGGCGCAGGCCGGCGCGTTCGCCTTCACCATCCCATCGTCTTTCACGGTGCCGACGGGGGAAGCGCACTGGCATGTGCTGATGCGCGCCCGCGCCATCGAGAATGGCGCCTTCGTCATCGCGCCCGCCCAGGGCGGACTGCATGCCAATGGCCGCAAGACCTATGGCCACAGCCTGATCGTGGGGCCTTGGGGCGACGTGCTGGCGGAAGCGGGAACCGATCCCGGCGTGATCGTCGCGGAGATCGATCCCGCGCTGTCGGCCGCGGCCCGCGCAAAGGTTCCCAGCCTGCAACATGACCGGAATTTCACCGGCCCGTAAAAGTCTTGCGAATCGTCCGATGCCGGACCATCCTGTGTATACAGCCTGGGGGCAGGCTGGTGTGGAGCGTCAGAGGTGATTGCGTATTCGCTTCGGTGCCATCGGGGGCACGAATTCGAAGGCTGGTTCCGGGACAGCACCGCGTTCGATGAACAATCGGGCAGCGGGCATGTCAGTTGCCCGGCCTGCAATTCCATCCGCGTGGAAAAGGCTATCATGGCGCCCGCCGTCAGCGGCACCAAGAAAAGCGTGCGCTCCAGGGCCGAGGTCCAGCAGATGCGCCAGTTCGCGACGGGCCTGCGCAAATATGTGCAGGAGAATGCCGACTATGTCGGCCCCAACTTCGCCGAGGAAGCCCGCAAGATTCATTATGGCGAAACGCCGGACCGCCACATCTATGGCGAGGCGACCCACAAGGAAGCGCAGGAGCTGGTGGAGGAGGGCGTCGATGTCGCCCCGCTGCCGCCCGACCTGGAAGGCGCAAACTAGAGACGCGCTGCAACGACCATGTAGTTGACGTCTACATCATTGGACAATTTCCAGTCCCAGCGCAGCGGGTCAAACGAAACACCCTGTGTTTTCAGGATGGTTAGACCGCTCTGCTCAAGCAAATCCTTAAGCTCGGCCGGCGGGATGAAGCGGTTCCAGTCATGGGTGCCGCGCGGCAGCCAGCCCAGCACATACTCCGCCCCGATCTTGGCCAGCGCCAGGCTCTTGAGGGTCTTGTTCATGGTGGCGACCAGGGTCATTCCGCCCGGCTTCACCAGTGCAGTGCAGGCGGCCAGATAGGCGCCGACATCGGCGACATGCTCGACCACTTCCATGTTCAGCACCACGTCGAAGCCCCGGCCTTCTTCCACAAGCGCCTCGGCGGTGGTGGCGCGGTAGTCGATCTCCAAACCCGACTGGGCGGCATGGGCGCGGGCGGTGCCAATGTTGCGCTCGGAAGCATCGGCGCCGGTGACGGCAAAGCCCAGCCGCGCCATCGGTTCGGACAGGAGGCCGCCGCCGCAGCCGATATCCAGCAGCGACAGGCCTTCAAACGGCTTCAGGGATCGCGCCTCGCGCCCAAAATGCGCGGCGGCCTGTTCGCGGATGAAGCCCAGCCGGACCGGATTGAACTTGTGCAGGGGGGCGAACTTGCCGGTGGGGTCCCACCACTGCGCGGCGATGGCCGAAAACTTGGCGACTTCGGCCGGATCGATGGTGGAGGTCATGGCGCGTCCTCGTACCAGACCGAGAACAGCAGCACGGCAGCGCCGGTGTTGGAATCGGTGGGCGTCAGCTTGGTCTCGGTATGGTGGATGGCCACCCGGCCCGGCTCGCCGGCCAGCCACTGGTTGACATCGCGCACGATCGCGTCCGAGCCATCACCACTGAACATCTTGAATTTCATGCCGATTTTCCAATTCCGCGGCCGCCCGCCCGAAAGGGTTGAGCCGTGGGGTAACCCCGTCTACATAGGCCGCCGCAAAGAGCAGGGCAAATCAGGCCCTTAGAGGGAATTTTCGCGTGGCGACGATAGCGATGAAATTCGGCGGCACCTCGGTGGCCGACATCGAGCGCATCCGCCATGTCGCCACCCTGGTGAAGCGCGAAGTCGAGCGCGGCAACCAGGTCGCCGTGGTGGTCTCGGCCATGGCCGGGGAAACCAACAAGCTGGTGGCCTGGACCAATGACGCCGCGCATGGCGGCAACAACCTCGCCATCCCCGACCAGCGTGAATATGACGTGGTGGTCGCGGCGGGCGAGCAGATCACCGCCGGCCTGCTGGCCATCACCCTGAACGCCATGGGCGTGAAGGCACGGTCCTGGCTGGGCTGGCAGGTGCCGATCAACACATCGGCAGTGCATGGCTCGGCCCGCATCGAAGGCGTGCCCGCGACGGACATGAAGCGCGCCATCGAGAATGGCGAAGTGGCGGTGGTGGCGGGCTTCCAGGGCGTGGCGCCCGGATCGCGCATCTCGACCCTGGGACGCGGCGGCTCGGACACCAGCGCGGTGGCGGTCGCGGCCGGCATCGGGGCGGCGCGCTGCGACATCTATACCGACGTGGACGGGGTCTACACCACCGATCCCCGCATCTATGCCAAGGCCAGGAAACTGGGCCACATCTCCTATGACGAAATGCTGGAGTTGGCTTCTATGGGGGCCAAGGTCCTGGAGATCCGTTCCGTGGGCTTTGCCAG
>CANGRN010000144.1 GCA_947455695.1 Alphaproteobacteria bacterium | reverse complement strand
CCCAGGCTTTCGCCCGCCTTGCGGAACAGCGCCACCGAGACGTCTTTCTCGGCGCCGGACGCAGGATTCCTGGCCTTCAGCGTCTGCGGCTCCAGCGGCAGTTTCGCCACGCGCAGCCTTTCGTCCTGGAAAGGATCGCTGCTGTTGTCGATGCCGATCTTGCGGTCATCCCTGATCGTATCGCCGATCTCCACCAGCCGGTCGGCCAGCCAGTCGCCCAGCCCGTTCTGGTCCAGCACCGACATCACCTTGTCGATATTGGTCTTGAACTGGACCAGCCGCTCCCGGGGATCGGTCACCGCGCCCTTGCGGATGCCTTCGAAGGTGACGCGGTAGCGCTGCTCGAAGGATTCCGCCATGGCGACGAAATATTCGGAGTTCATCTTGTGGCCATAGGGATGGCTGGCATAGCTGACGATCTGCTTGACCGGGCCCAGCTGGCCGTTCGACGCGGCGGGCCAATAGCCCTTGGTCGTCCTGGCGATGACGATCATCGGCCGCTTGTCGCCGGGGTCGGACTTTTCCATCGCCGAAAGGGTCGAAACGATCTGGTCGTAATCGCTGCCGTCTTCGGTGGTCAGGACATTCCAGCCATAGGAGGTCCATTGCTCATGCAGCTTGTAGCCGGTGAATTCCTTGGGGACGACGCCGCCCAGCAGCACATCGTCGATACCGGCATTGTTGTCCGACAGGATGACGCGCAGCCGCTTGCCGACCTTTAGCGCCAGCGCCTGGGTCTTCAGTTCCTGGGCATGGCCTTCGGTCATGGCAAACTCGCCTTCCAGGGCGATGACCTTGGGACCATCCTTGGCGCCAACCATGTCCCAGAACGCCGCCTTGCCCGCCGCGGTGGCGACACCGACGCCTGAAGGACCGCCATTCACGTCATTGGTGACATCGATGCTTTCGGCATGGCCCGACAGCGCCTTGATGCCGCGCGCCTTGGCTTGCACAAACAAAGGATCGTTTTCCAGCCCCTGCTCGGCCAGCAACGTCTTGAGCGCGCCCGCGCCGCGCCGGAAGCCCAGCGCATCGATCGGCAACAGCGCCACGTCCGGATCGACGTGATAGCGCTTGTCGCCGGTCAGCCTGAAGCGCCGCTCCATCGCCTGGCCCAGGATCATGTAGAGCGCGTAGCAGGTGGGCACGCTGTGGCCCGCCGCCATCATGAACTTGTCGCCGAAAGGATGCTTGGGGCGACGGTAATCGTAGCGCAGCCCGCCCCGCTCCGGCCCGATCAGATGGGCGGCGACATTGAACGGCGTGTAGGCCAGCGGCCCGCCGAAATGGCCGGTCTGGGCATAGTTGCCCAGCATGACCAAAGTCATGCAGGTCATGAAGCCGACATCTTCCAGCCGGCTGCGTTCGTCTTTTTGCAATGTCATGGCGCGCGCTTCATCCCCAGGCTGCCGGATTTTCCGGCTGTTTTGTTGGGATGGTAGGACGAATCCGGGCGAAAGCAAGCCGCGGAAAACTCAGGATTTTGCAGGAACCGCCTTGCGCCGCTTGGCATGGCTCAGCCCGCCATCCACCGCCCGCAGCATGGCCTTGGCCGCCATGTGCGGATCGCGTTCCTCGATGGCGTCGGCCACCCGGACGTGCATTTCGATGGCCTCGGATTGCTGGCGGCTGTTGTCGGTCAGGGCGTTGACGGACAGGAGCGCGAACAGCGCCGTCTCGATGGTGGCGGCAAAGGACTGGAAGAAGGGATTCTTGGACGCGGCGCTGACCGCCAGGTGAAAGCGCAAATCCGCTTCGGCAAACTGGCGCCGGTTGTTGCCGGCGCTGGCCATGGCGGCGATGGCCTCACGCAACCTTGCGGTATCGGCGCGCGTGCCATAGAGCGCGGCCAGCGCTGCGGCGGTCGGCTCGACCGCGCGGCGCACATCGGTGATGTGGGCGAGGAAGTCCATGTCCATGCCCATATTGGCGCGCCAGGACAGGACATCGGAGTCCAGCCAGTTCCAGTGGGTGGGGTCGAGCACGATGGTGCCGACCTTCATCTTGGATGCGACCAGGCCCTTGGCTGCCAATGTCTTGATCACTTCGCGCGTCACCACGCGGGAGACACCGAACATCTTGTGCATGTCGGCGTCGCTGGGCATGCGCTCGCCAGGCTTGCGCGCGCCCGACAATATTTCTTCACCCAGTGTGGCGGCGATATTGTCCTGTCCGGTCCGGCGCGAACCGGGTCGAAGCTGGGTGATTTTCCTGGCAGAGGCGTTCATGAGGCTACTGTCATCGCCCCGCGGAACTTCGTCAATCCGGCGAAGGGCCTAGTCGTACCAGCCGGGTGCTTTCACCGCATCGCGGTACCAGTCGATGCTGTGGCCGATCCAGAGCTGGGAATGGGTGCGCGTCAGGAAATCGTCAATCTTCTTGCGGGATTGCGGCGTTCCGCTGGCATATTCGCGGGCCGGCATTTTGCCCTGCAGCCGCTCGGCCGGATAGTGATACAGGTCGCCCGACACCACCACGCCGCCGGTGTTTGTAAGTTTTACGTAAAGAGACTGATGGCCCGGCGTATGGCCGGGCGTGGACAGCAGAACCACGCTGCCGTCGCCGAACACGTCATGGTCACCTTCGACATACTGGATCTTGGCATGGGCCAGGGCGGCATAGTTGCTTTTCGCCGCGTCGTTCGCGGTGGGTCCGAACATCACGTCATATTCGGCCTTGCGCGCCAGCCAGGTCGAACCGGCATAGGCGTTGCCGTTGCCGACATGGTCCCAATGGGAATGAGAAATCGCCAGATAGGTAATGGCGGCCGGCGTGAGGCCGATATTGGCCAGCTCGCCTTTCAGGGTGGTGGTTTTCAGCAGCCCTTCATAGCCGCTCTTGTTCTCGTAGATCGGCCGCCCCACCTGGGCGTCGGTCAGGCCGGTATCGAACAGCAACACGCCCCTGGGATGCATCACAAGGAAACAGGGATCGGAGAAGTCCGGATCGGATACGTCTTCCCGGCGCAGGCCGAACCGTTCGGGCTCGTGGGAAATGATGGTGCCGCAATCCAGCACATAGAGGCGCGGGCTGGTCAGCCTGGGCAGCGGCGGCAGACCGGCCGGCGCGACCGGCTGGGCGGATGCCGTTACGCACAGGGCCATCACAAAGGCGGCTAGCAGGCGCATGGCAGTCCCCCGGTGAACCCCGCCCGGATCAGTGATCGTGATTGCTCACGATGTTGTGATCTTTCAGCAGCTGGATGTAGAAGATGCGGATATCCTGCTGACCGCCGCGATTGATGAAATCGCCTGGCGTGTCGCCCTTGTCGTGTTTCTCATCCAGCTTGGCGCCCTTGTCGGCGAGATACTGCAAGACCGGGATCGCCAGGTCGGGATTCTTGTTGGCGATGGCGAAGTGCATGATGCTGCGATGGTTGGGGCCGATATAATCCAGTTTCGGATCCAGCTGCAGCGCATACTTCACCGCGTCCAGGTTGCCGCTGCCGGCGGCGGCCAGCGCCACGGTGGTGCCGTCGGGCGCCGCAATGCTGGCCTTGGCGCCGGCTTCCACCAGCGCCTTCATGGCGGGCGCACTGCCGGCTTCGGCCGCGATGATCAGCGGCGTGCGCGGCTGGGCGGGCGGCGGCGGCGGACGTGTGCCGTCGGCGCGGGCCAGCTTCTGGCCACCGCCTGCGGAGGCAACCTGCACCGGCGCAGGCGGCGCAGGCGGCGGCACGCTCATGGCATTGGCGTCCACGCCCTTGGACAGCACCATCTTGACCAGTTCGGCATTGCCGCTGGCGGCCGCGACATGGATCAGCTGGCGCCCCTGGCTGTCACGCTGCTCGAGGTCGGTGCCGCGCGACACGGCGGTGACGGCGAAAGGCACATTGTTGTTGGCGACGGCGGCGGCAACGACGGACGTGCCGTCCGGCAAGGTCGCCTTGCTGTTGGCGCCCGCATCCAGCAGCGCCAGCGGCGCCGAAGGCTCATGGCTGCGCAGGGCGAAGAACAAAGGCGTGAAACCCTTGACCGAGACCGCGTTGGCGTTGGCGCCATGCGCCAGCAGGAACTTGATATTGTCGGTGCGGCCCTTGAACGATGCCGCCATCAGGGCGGTCTGGCCTTGGGGATTGGCGGCCTCGACCTTGGCGCCCTTGGCGATCAGCGCGTCCAGCGCCGCGGGCGTGGAGCTGCCCGCGCACAGCGCCAGCGCCGCGATGCCATCGGCCCGCGTTGCATTGGCATTGCCGCCGGACTTGAGCAGGCTAGTGACGATCTCGGGATTACCCAGCTCGCAGGCCAGGGTTACCGGCGATGCGCCTTCCACATCGGTGACGTTGGGCTTGGCGCCCGCCGCCAGAAGCATGCGCACCGCTTCAACGTCCTGGCGGTCTACCGCCCAGGACAGGACCGTGGACTTGTCGGGCAGCGTGGCGTTCACATTCACGTGGCTCGCCAGCAGGCGCTTGAGGGCGGCGCGATCGCCGCCTTTCACCGCTTGCACCAGCCGGGTGTCCGCACCGCTGCTGGCATAAACCGGCAGAGCGCCCAGCAGGCAGAATCCCAGTCCCAATACCTTTTTCATTGTCCCGCCGACTACGCCGAGAAGGTCGAAAGACGGCCGCTGGAATCGCCGATGCTGTGACAGTCCACGCCCAGCGTGTCCATCATGGACAGCATCAGATTGGCCATGGGCGTGTCCTTCGGCGCGATGATGTGCCGGTTGCCCTTCATCAGGCCGCCCGCCACGATCACGGGCAAGCCGCGATGGTCGTGGTTGTTGGGATCGGCCAGGCTGGCGCCCGCCATCACCAGGGTGGTGTCGAGCAAAGTGCCCTCGCCTTCCTTGGTCTCGCTCATGCGCTTCAGGTAATAGGCCACCTGTTCCATGTGCAATGTGTTGATCTTGGTCAGCTTGGCGATTTTTTCCGGATCATGGCCATGGTGGCTGAGCGGATGGTGCGCGTCCGGCACCCCGATTTCCGGATAGGAACGGCCCGACACTTCGCGGCCGATCATGAAGCTGGAGACGCGGGTGATGTCCGCCTGAAGCGCCAGGACCTGCAGGTCGATCATCATGTGCGAATAGTCTTCGAACTTGTCCGGCACGCCGGAGGGGCGCGCATAGGCCGGCAGCGCGGTGGCTTCGCTGCCGCCCTGCTCCACTTTCTGGATGCGCTTTTCGATGTCGCGCACCGAAGTGAGATACTCGTCCAGCTTGTGCTTGTCGCTGGCGCCCATCTTGGTGGACAGGCGCTT
>CANGRN010000143.1 GCA_947455695.1 Alphaproteobacteria bacterium | reverse complement strand
GTATTGGCCGTTGCAGCTTCCGCATCCTGCGCCTGGTTTTCCTCAGCGGCAGGTGCGGCGGGCGCGTTGTTCTGCGCGGCCTTCGCATCCTGGATTTCGCCCGTGGCGGCAATTTCGTCAGCATCGGCGCCATCATCATTGGCGGCGGTCAGGGCGGCCGGCTGGGCTGCCTGCTGCATCTGCGGGTTCACCGGCTGGGGCGCAGCGGCCTGGTCCTGGGTGGCGGCGGCTTCGGCATCCTGGGTGGCATCGTCCGGCTTGGCCGTCTTGTCGTCGCTTTTGTCCGACTTGTCGGTCTTGTTCTGATTGGAGGCGGCCTGGACAGGCCTGGCCTGCGCCGAGGCGTCAGTCTTGTCGTCCTTGGTCACGGACGTCTTGCCGGCATCCTTCTTGTCGTCGGCGGCATGCACATCCTTGTTCGCCGCCTTGGCCGCATCCTTGGGCGCAGCGTCCTGCACCAGGATCGCGAAGGGCGACGCCGTGTCGGTCTTGTTGGTGTCTGGCTTGTTCTGCGCCGCATGCAGGTGGGCAGAAGAAATCCGGGATGTCGCTGACGCTCGCACGAATGGCAATCCGATAATGATCCGCCAGAACCCATCGCAAGCCCCGGGCCAGATGCAGGCCCGCGATTTTGTTGGGGTTTTCTCGGGCAAGGGTCACGGCAGGAGCATGAAAGGACGGGCAGGACCTGCCGGTGCGGCAAACTCTGCCGCCCGGACCTTCCCCCCTGAACAGTGTGAAAACCCAGCAAAACCGCGCAAAAATCACCCACCATAAGTGGCACGGGGCTTGCGAAAGGTTGTTCGGAACAAAAGCATTCGGACACCGCCCGTGAGCCTGAACGGAATCGCCGCCAGTGCCATCAGCGCGCTCAAGACCAACAGCGCTGCGCTCAGCGTTGTGTCCAACAACGTCGCCAACCTGAATACCGAGGGCTATGCCCGCCGCATCGTCAATCAGCAGACCCTGTCTGCCGGCGGCCAGTTGATGGGCGTGGACATTGCCAGCATCCAGCGCGTCACCAACCAGTTCCTGGCCCAGGAACAGTTGTCGGCCGGCGGCGCTGCCGCGCAGTACGACACCATGGCCGGCCTGTTCTCGCAGCTGAACGGCCTTTTGGGTGGTCCCGGCGACAACCAGTCGCTCGCCACCGGCCTGACCAACCTGTCGGCGGCTTTTGCCACCGCCTCCCAGGCGCCCACATCCTCGGCCAGCCGCACCGGGGTGATGAATGCCCTGAACGGCCTGGCGAATACCTTCTCCACCGTGTTCAGCACCATCTCGTCGCTGCAGACCCAGGTCGACCAGCAGGCGGTCAATGCGGTGGCCTCGACCAACACGCTGATCAAGCAGATCTACGACCTGAACAGCCAGATCAAGACCGCCAATGCCGGCGGTGACCAGGCCAGCGCGTTGCTCGACCAGCGCGACGTGGCGCTGACCAACCTGGCGCAGGTGATGGGCATCAAGACCAGCACCAATGCCGACGGCAGCATGAACGTCTCCACCACGGACGGCGTGAACCTGGTTTCGAACACTTATGCCAAGCTGGCTTATTCCGGCGGCGCCCAGAACGGCGCCTACGGCAACATGACCATCCAGGACATCAATCCCGCCAATGGCAGCCTGATCGGCCAGCCTACGCCGCTGGATCCGCATCTGTCGGGCGGCTCGCTGAAAGGCCTGATCGACATGCGCGATCAGGTGCTGGGCGGGTTGAACCAGACCCTAGGCAATCTGGCGCAGCAGACCGCGCTGGCCTTCAACGCCCAGTCCAATGCCAATGCCGCCTATCCGCCGCCCACGTCTCTGACCGGCCGCGACACCGGCCTGCTGGGCACGGACGCGCTGAATTTTTCCGGCAAGACGACGGTTGCGGTGACCGACTCCAGCGGCAAGCTGGTGTCGCGCATCGATGTGAACTTCACGGCCGGTACCCTGTCGGTCAATGGCGGCGCTTCATCGTCGTTGGGCTCGCCCGCCACCATCGCCAGCATGACCGCCGCGCTGAACACCGCGCTGGGCGGCGGCGGTTCTGCCAGTTTCGCCAATGGCCAGCTCTCGATTTCCGCCACCGGCGGCAACGGCATCCTGGTGCAGGATGACGCCACCACGCCGTCCGCGCGCGGCAGCGCCGGCTTCTCCCAGTTCTTTGGCCTGAACGACGTGTTCCAGAGTCAGGTTCCGTCCATCACCAGCACCGGCCTTTCAGCCGGTGATGCCAGCGGCATCGCCGCGGGCGGGGTCATCTCGCTCTCGCTCAAGGGCCCGGACGGCGATATCGCCAAGAATGTCAGCGTCACCACCACGGCCGGCCAGACCATCGGCAATATCGTGACAGCGCTGAACACTGCCATGGGCGGCGCGGCCACCTTTACCCTGAACAGCGATGGCTCGATCTCCACCGCCACCAGCGCGCTTTATCCGGGCTATTCGCTCAATGTGACGGGCGACACGACCCAGCGCGGCACCACCAATATGAGCTTCAGCCAGGTGTTCGGCCTGGGCGCCAATGCGCAGGCGCTGCAGGCCAGCGCCTTCAGCATGACCCCGGCCGTGACCACCAATCCTGCCCGCATCGGCTTTGCCAGCCCGGCGATCACCGCCGCCAGCGTGGCCGGCGACACCATCGTGTCGGCCGGCGACAATGCGGGCGCCATCGCCCTGCAGAATGTCATCACCAAGAGTCAGAGCTTCCATGCCGCCGGCGGCATCGCCGCCCAGGCTTCGTCGCTGTCGGACTATGCGGCGACCTTCTACCAGAACCTCGCCACCCAATCGAACGCCATCACCGCCAACCAGACCACCCAGGACGACCGGCTGGCGGAAGCCAAAAGCCGCGTCTCTTCCAATTCGGGCGTGAACCTGGACGAGGAATTGACCTCGCTGTCGTCGTACCAGCAGGCCTATGCCGCCGGCGCGCGCATCCTCAGCGTGGTGGACCAGCTTTACCAGACCCTGCTGCAGATTCAGTAAGGACAGATCATGAGCATCGACCGCGTCGCCACATCCGCCCAGACCTCCTATTTCCTGCAGCAGCTCACCCATGCGGGTAACGCGCTGGACAAGACCCAGGAGCAGATTGCTTCGACCAAGAAGGCGACCACCTATGCCGGCTTCGGCGACCAGACCCAGGTGCTGACCGCGACCTTGTCGGTCAACGCGCGCAACGACGCCTATACCACCGCCACCAAGTTCGCCGTCACCCAGGTTGACGTGCAGGACACCCAGCTTACCAGCCTGTCCAGCCTGCTGACCGGCCTGAAGAAGGCCGTCAGCGATTCGGTGGCCAACAACGACGCCACCGGCCTGATGACCCAGGTGCAGAATATCTTCACCCAGGCCACCGCTATCCTGAATTCCAAGGACGCCAATGGCGACTATATCTATGGCGGCGGCAAGACCGACGTGGCGCCGATGACGGTGAACTCGCTGGCGGCGCTGCAGGCGCTGCCCTCCACCGCGGCCGCCTTCGCCAACGGCAATTTGAAGAAATCCGTCCAGGTCGCCGACGGTATCAATGTCAGCTATGGCGTCACCGCCTCGGACATCGGCACCGACCTGATGCAGGCCTTGAAGGACATCGCCACCTTCGACGCCGGCGGCAGCGGCAATTTCAACGCCGCCACCAGCCTGACCTCGGCGCAGAACACGTTCCTGACCAATACCATCGGCCAGGTCACCACGGCGGCCGTCAACCTGAACGCTGCCACCGCCGCCAACGGCTATGTCTCCAACCGCCTGACCGACGCCCAGACCCAGCAGGCGTCGATGAACACCCTCTACAAGGGCTTTGTGTCGGATATCCAGGACACCAACATGGCCGAGGCCGCCACCCAGCTGTCGCTGAACCAGACCCAGCTGCAGGCGGCGCTGCAGGTCACCGCCGGGTTGCACCAGCTTTCGCTGCTGAATTACCTGAAATAGGCGTATTTCGCTTATTTCTTGCGGTTTTCCGGTCGCGGTCCTATAGGACCGCCCCATGAGCGAAAGCGTCCTCAAGCCCGGGAGCCGCGTCGTCGCTGCCATGAGCGGCGGTGTGGATTCCTCCGTTACCGCCGCGCTGCTGAAGAAGCAGGGTTACGACGTGGTGGGCATTACCCTGCAGCTGTATCCGGAAGACAAGACGCCGGCGCGCAAGGGCGCCTGCTGCGCGGGCGCCGACATCTATGACGCCAAGCGCGTGGCGCAGAGCCTGGGCATTCCCCATTATGTGCTGGATTACGAAAGCCGTTTCCGCAAGGCGGTGATCGAGGATTTTGCCGACAGCTATGCCCGGGGCGAAACGCCGATCCCCTGCGTGCGCTGCAATCAGCACGTGAAGTTCGCCGATCTTCTCGACACCGCGCGCGAACTGGGCGCCGAGGCGATGGCCACCGGTCATTATGTGCGCCGGGTGGAAGGGGCAAGCGGCGCACAGTTGCATGCCGCCGCCGATCCGGTGCGCGACCAGAGCTATTTCCTGTTCGCCACCACCCAGGACCAGCTCGACTATCTGCGCTTTCCCCTGGGCGACATGGACAAGCGCGAGGTGCGCGCCATCGCCGCCGAACTGGCGCTGGTCAATGCCGCCAAGCCCGACAGCCAGGACATCTGCTTCGTGCCCAGCGGGCATTACAGCACCATCGTGGACAAGGTGCGTCCCGATGCGGCGCGTCCCGGCGACATCGTGGATGCGGCGGGAATCGTTCTGGGCCGCCATGACGGCATCACCCATTTCACCGTCGGCCAGCGCAAGGGGCTTGGCCTGTCGGGCAATGAAGAACCGCTGTTCGTGCTGAAGCTGGACGCGGTCAATGCACGGGTGGTTGTGGGGCCGCGCTCGGCGCTGGGGTCCTCCACCATGCTGCTGAAAGACGTGAACTGGCTGGCCCCGCATGACGCGCCGTTCGAGGCGCGGGTCAAAGTGCGTTCCATGCGCCCGCCGGTGGCCGCGACCGTGACGCCGCTGGCGGATGGCGCGGCTCGTGTGGACCTGATGGCTGCGGAAGACGCCATCGCCCCGGGCCAGGCGTGCGTCTTTTATGGCGCCGAAGACAGCCGGGTGCTGGGCGGCGGCTGGATCCAGCCGCAAGCGGCGATTGCCGGAACAGCACCGGCATTGGCCGGCTAGCAACCACACCGACTACCATTGCCGGTTGCAGCCCAAAGCTGCGGTCAATCCTTGTTGCGCATCCGATGGGCGACGCGCGTCAATGCCAGCACTATCCG
>CANGRN010000142.1 GCA_947455695.1 Alphaproteobacteria bacterium | reverse complement strand
GTCGGCCGGGGTGGTGGTGACGGCGGATGTCGCGGTGTTGGTGGTGGTCTTGGTTTCCGTCGCCAGCCCCGAGCTGCCCACAAGGTACAGCGACGGCGCAGACGTGGACGCCGACAGGCTTACCTGTTCGACGCCGCCGGGCGTGATCTGCAGGCCGTAGGTGGCATCCTTGTCCGACGTTGCGGTGCCGCCGGTTTGCGTCTTCTGGAAGCGCGTCGAAAAGCCCGCTGCCGAAAGCTGGTCGTTCACATAGCTGACGATGTTGCTGAGGTTCAGCGTGCCCGGCACCTGGGACAGGTCGATGTTCACATTGGTAGTGGCGCCGCCCTTCTTGATGCCGATGGTGAAGCTGTCGGAGGCCGACAGGCCCGGCAGGGCATTGCCCAGATTGGCGTTGGTGGTGAGCTGCTTGGTGGCATAGGTGAAACCGCCGAACGAGATTCCGGCTGTGGAAACCGCGGTATCCGACGGCTTGGCGGCCTGCAGGTTGAAATTGTTGAAGCTGGTGGAGCCCAGATATTTCTGGACCTGCGCCAGACCGGCCTGGAAACGGTCATTGAGACCGGCGAGCTGGCCTGAGGTGGCGGTGCCCTTCTGCGCCATCTTGGCGATATAGGCGAGCGTGTTCACCGCGCTGTAGAGCGCGAAGAGCTTCTGGTTGTCCTGTTCGGTCTTGGCATCGGTGGTCGCGCCGGTGCTGAGCGGCACCTTCGACGTATCCAGGAAGTTGGTGGTGGAGAGGACCTTGGCGTCCTGCTTGGCGTCATTGGTGTTGGGCGTGTCCCAAGGCGGATGGTCCGCGGCGGTGGCACCTTTTTTCTGGGAGGCGGCAAACTGTTGCTGCTGCACCCGGGCCGCCGCGATCGCGGACGGGCTGGCGCTGAGTTGCGCCTGATAGAATCCCAGTAGTGCCGAGGAATCCAAGCCCGTGATTGCCATGCTGCAAAATCGCATTTCCGGCGTTAAGGCCAGCCTAACGGGAGACCCCAAAGGCCAAGCAAATCCCCGGAAAAACCTGCTTAACGCGGCCTTAACGGGCCTTTCCGCAATCTGGCGTCATGAGCGCCGCTTACGCCACAGGGTTGAGGTTGTCGTCGATGGGACGGCATGCGGACGCCATTGCCCAGTTCGAGCAGGCATTGGCCGCGGAGCCCGATGATCCCAAGGTGCTTTTCGCCCTGGGCAATACAGCCAGCCAATTGGGCTTGGCCGGGCCGGCCGAGCAGTTCTTCCGCCGCGTCCTGTCGCTGGATCCCTGCCGCAAGGAGGCAATCGTCAACCTGGCCAATCTTCTGCGCGCCGCCGGCCAGTATGACGCCGCCATCGCGCTGCTGATTCCGGCGGTGGCGCGCGAACCGCGCAGCCCCGAATTGCATCTGACCCTGGGGTCGGCCTGGCGGGAAAAAGGCGATTCCGAACGCGCGACCGCGCATTACCAGGCCGCCCTGGTGGCCCAGCCCGGCTATGCGCCTGCCCTGGCCAACCTGGCCGACATGTGCAGCGACGCAGGCGACCGCGAAGCGGCCCGAACACTGTACGATAAGGCGATCAAGGCCGATCCCGGCAATGCACAAGCCCGTCTGAACCGCGCGGTTTTGCATCTTCTGAACGGTGATCTGAAGGATGGCTGGCGCGACTATGCGGCCCGCGCCGATGTCCCGGGCAAGGTCCCGATCATGACCGGTGAACAGCGTTTGGCAGTCTGGACCGGCGACAGTTTGAAAAAGAAGCGCCTGCTGGTACGCGCCGAGCAGGGCGTGGGCGATCAGCTCATGTTCGCCAGCCTGATTCCCGATCTGGTGGCACGGGCCAGGGCAGATGGCGGCAGCGTGGTGCTGGAATGCGAGCCCAGGCTCGCGTCCCTGTTCGCCCGGTCCTTTCCCGATATCGCCGTGCGCCCCGCCGCTATCCGGACCATTGGCGGCATCCCCACCGCCGATTATGGCTGGCTGAAAGCAGCGGGCGGCGCCAATGCCTGTGTCCTGATGGGCAGCCTGCCCCGCATCCTGCGCGGATCGCTGGAGGCGTTTCCCAACACACACGCCTTCCTGATTCCGGACGCCGACGAAGTGGCACGCTGGAAGACTGTTTTCGGCGACAAAGCCATCGGCATTTCCTGGCGCAGCGGCAAGCGCGGCGGCGGCGACCGCGACTTGCAATATGCTCCGCTGGAACAATGGGCCGCGTTCCTGAAAAGCCACGACGTCACCACTGTCTGCGCCCAGTATGATGCGCATCCCGATGAGATCGCCGCGCTGGAACAGATGAGCGGCGGCAAGATCATCGTGCCCGAAGGCATCGACCAGAAGAACGAACTGGACCGCGCCTGCGCCATGCTGTCGGCGCTAGATGTCCTGATCAGTGCGCCGACCGCCGTGTCATGGCTGGGGGCCGGCGCCGGCGTGCGCACCTTCAAGCTTCTGTATGGCGATGTGTGGACGGCGATGGGGCAGCCGCACGAGCCGTTTGCGCCATCCTGCGCCTGCATCGTCCCTGCCGCGCGCGGCGACTGGAGCGATGCTTTCCGGCAGGTGATTACAAGGCTGTCCTGAGCGGGGTGCGGGCGCCAGCCAGCGCCATGGACAGGTCGGCGGCAATGCGCGCCGCGCCCTGCCCGTCCAGCAAAGACAACCCGGCATTTCGCATTTCACGCCGCACTGCCGGCTTGTTCAGCAGCCACTGTACCTTGCGCGCGATATCGGCGGCCTCGGCCTTTTCCGCCAGGCCCAGGTTGAGACCCATGCCGGCATCGGCAAAGGCGCTCGCCGAATCCACATGGTCCGGCGTCAGCCCCAGATAAAGAGCGGGAATGCCGCACGCCGCCAGTTCGTAAGCGGTGACGCCGAAGGCGCAGAGCGCGACATCGGCGCTGGCATATTCGATGGACAGATCGTCGGCGCCTTCCACCGTCTCGTAATTCTTTTTCAGCGCCACCAGGCCGCGCGCCACCGTGTCGGCATTCTTCATGCCCGTGCCGATGACAAAACGAATGCGGTAAACACTATCCAAAATCGACAGGGCCTTGGCCATGCGCAAGGTCAGGCCATGGGGATCGCTGCCGCCCATCGCCACCAGCACGGTGGGCCGAGACGATGGTGCGCGCACCGGTGCGGCATTGGGATTAAGCCCCAGCAGCGACCATTCCCAGCCCAGGCGCGGCAAGGTGTTCGAACCGGACCAGTCCAGCGCCCTGGCGGCAGGCACCGGCGAGTAATAGGCATAATCGGCGGCTAGGCGGCGTTCATGGCCGTCATCGATCACCGCCGTCACCACCACGCCGCGCTTGAGCCGTTCCAGCTCGGCCCGCGACGGGCCTTCGCGGCCATCCAGCAGCAGGATGTCGGGGCTGTTGGCATCGATCAGGGTTTCCAGGTCGCTGGCGCCATGCAGCATCACCGCTTCGAAACCGGCACGGCGAATGGGCGCGGCGGCGTCTTCGCTGCCGTTCAGCGCGAAGATGGCGCCGATGCCTTCGCGGTCACGCAGGGCGCGTGCCAGCCCGACCATGCGCTTGACATGGCCATAGCCGAACTTGCCGCCGCCATCGCAGCAGATCATCGCCAGGCCGCCGGACATGCGCACAGGGTTGCGCCGCACCGGCGCGGCCACCACGTTGAAATCCGGCTCGCGTTCCATAAGCATCAGAAGATCGGCCAGCGAGGCTTCGCCGGCGCGCGCATCCAGGCGGGCGTGCAGCGCTTCGATAAAAGCCAGGTCGTCCGGTGTGTCGATGGTCAGGCGGCGCGCCTTTTTGGCCAGCGGCGGATAGGGCCGGGCCCGCACCGTCTTCACAAATTCCGGATGCAGCCGGAAATAGCCGGTGACGTGTTCGCGCGCATCCGGGTCATGCGCGGCATCCATCATCAGCCGGTCCAGGGCGCGGCGGCTGAACGGATCCACGCCTTCATGGGCGCAAGGCGCGCCGTCTTCCAGCAACACGTAATCGCCATCCTGTTCGATTAGGGTGGCGATGAGATGATCGACAAAACCGGCATCGATGAAGGGCGCATCCGAAGACACCCGCACGATGATGTCGGCATCCAGTTTTTCGGCGGCATTGGCATAGCGTGCCAAAACGTCATCCTCGGGGCCCCGCACCACAGTGACGCCATTGGCATTGCACCATTCCACGATGGCCTCGTCGGCGGCGTTCACACTGGTGGCGACCGCGATCTCTTCCACCAGATGGCATGCCTTCAGGCGGTGCACGATGTGCCACAGGAGCGGCTTTCCGGCGATGGGTTTGAGCACCTTGCCCGGCAGTCGGCGCGAGCCCATGCGCGCCTGTATAACGGCGACAACGCGGATATTCTCGCGGGCGAAGCTCTGCGGCATTAACGAAATCTAAAGTCGGTATGGCTAAGAAGCGGTTAACGGGATGGAACCCAAAAATGCCGCACTTCGCCGAGGGCCCGTGACCAAGACCTTGCTGATCGTTTCGGGCGGCGCAGCCGCCGCAAACGCCGCTGCCTTCGCCCGCGCCCTGGGCCATACCGTGGTGGTTTCCGATTCCGATCCCCAGGCCCCCGCATTCGCCCTTGCCGATTCCTGCCTCATCGCCGATGCCCATGGCGCGGTGGAAACCGCCGCGGCGGCGGATCGCTACAGCCGCAAGATCCGCCGGATCGATGGCGTGCTGTGTCTGACCGACTATGCCCTGGCCGCCGCGACAGTGACGGACCGGCTGCGCCTTCCCGGCATCCCCATGCATGTCGCAGAGCTGGCCAGCGACCGGCTGGCGATCAAGCGCACATTTCAATCGGCCGGCATCCCCACGCCCTGGCATGCCGAAATCTCCACCCCCCAGGAATTGCAGCGGGTGGTGATCGGACGCGGCCGGGCCGTGGCGATCATGCCGGTGGAAAATCTTGGACCCCATGGCCGCCTGCTGATGAGCGATGTGGAAGATCCGGCAGCGGCATTCCAGCAGACCCGCGAAGCCTCGCCCAGCCAGCGGGTGCTGGTGGAGCTGGCGCCGGAGGGCGAACACCTGATGCTGTATTGCTGGATGGAAAATGGCGCCTGCGAGGTGGCGGGAACCGCCGACAGCATGACCAAGGACATTGCAGGCCGCGCTGTATCCGCGCTGGGTATCAGCGACGGTCCAGCAGTTTGCGAGATGGCAGCAGGCCAGGTCGTGGCAATCGCCGCGCGCGTCGGCGGCGAAGCCTTTCTCGACAATGCGATCGCGGCCGCGCTGGGCTAAAAAGCTAACG
>CANGRN010000141.1 GCA_947455695.1 Alphaproteobacteria bacterium | reverse complement strand
CACCGCCCTGATGTTCCGCGACGAAGGCATGCAGGTCGCCACCGTGGACGCCACAAACCATGTCAAGCTCAAGACGGTGAACATCGCCCGCGACCTGGGCGCGAGCGTCGATGTGGGCGGGGGCATCAGTCCCAGGGACCGCATCATCGACAATCCCGCGGATGCGCTGCGGGATGGCGATGAAGTCAAGATCACCAACAAATAAGGGTCTGTTCCGGCCATTTCCCAGCGGGACAAAACCCGGCTAGGTTCGCCATTAAGGGCCAAAAAGGCGGGCCCAAAAGGGCGACGAGGGGATGGCGGAAGTTCTGAAGATCGGCAATCACCGCTGGGGCATCGGTGTGCTGCTGGCCGTTGGCGTGCTGGTCAATTACCTGGATCGGATCAGCATTTCTGTTGCCGCGCCCCAGCTCCAGAAAGAGCTTGGCCTGTCCCCCGAACAGATCGGCCTGCTGCTCAGCGCGTTCTTCTGGTCTTATTCGCTGGCGCAGCTGCCCAGCGGCATGCTGCTGGATCGTTTCGGCGTCACGCGGGTTGGCCGCATTGGCGCCTTGCTATGGACCATCGCCTCGACCCTGACCGCGCTGTCCACAGGCTATCTGGGCATCTTCGTCGCCCGCATGTTGCTGGGCGTGGCCGAGGCGCCGGGCATGATCAGCTGCCAGAAGGCAACGGGCTACTGGTTCCCGCGCCACGAGCGCAGCCGCTCCACCGCCGTGTTCGATTCCGCCGCCAAATTCGCCAATGTCATCGGCGTGCCGCTAGTGGCGTTTTTCATCTTTCATTTCGGCTGGCGCTGGGGCTTCGGCATCACGGCCATGATGAGCATCCTGTATTTTTTCGCCTATTGGATCCTGTACCGCGATCCCAGCCAGGACAAGAATCTGGGCGCCGCCGAGCATGCCTACATCATGGCCGGCGGTGCGGTGAAGGAAGGCCCGTCCGGCATCGGCCAGATCAACATGTTGGGCTATGTGCTGCGCAACAAGAAAGTGTGGGCGCATACCATCGGTTACTCGGCCTATGGCTATTCCTTCTACCTGTTCCTGACCTGGCTGCCGGGTTACATGGTGCAGACCCTGCACATGACCATTCTCAAGTCGGCCGCCTTCACCACCATTCCCTGGATGTGCGCTTCGCTGGCGGATCTTTTGATCGGCGGTTTTGTGGTGGATTTTTTCATCGCCCGGGGCATGGATGAAAGCAAGGCGCGCAAGATCTTCATCATCGGCGGCATGCTGGCCGGGCTGGCGGTGTTCGGCATTTCCTTTACGCAGGACCCCTTCTGGGCGCTGGTGTGGATTTCCATCGCCCTGTCGGGCATCTCCGCGGCCGCGCCGGTCGCCTCTTCGGTCGTGTCGCTGATCAGCCCGCGGGGCGGCACCGCCACGGTGGGCGGCTTCACCAATTTCGTGAACAACCTGATGGGGGTGATCGCGCCCATCACAACCGGCTTCATCGTGGGCTGGACCAAGTCCTTTTCCGGTGCTTTCTTGGTGGCCGGCATCGTGCTTCTGGTCGGCATCATGGCCTATGGCTTCATGCTGGGGCGGATTGAGCCCATTCCCGATCCCGATACGGTTTGATGTGTCATGAGTAATTTCCTGATCCGCAATGCCCGTGTTGTTGACGGCACCGGCGCACCCGCTTTTTCGGCCGATGTTCATGTCGAGAATGGGCGCATCACCGCGGTCGGCGCGTCATTGCCGCAGTCGGGCACGGTGATCGATGCCGGTGGTCGCTACCTGGCGCCTGGCTTTATCGACGCCCATTGCCATGACGACCTGATCTGCCTGCGCGAGCCGGGGCGGATCGAAAAGATCATGCAGGGCGTGACCTCGCTGGTGGTGGGCAATTGCAGCTTTTCGCTTTATCCCACCGTGCCGGGCTCGGCGGACCATCTGCGGCAGCATTTCTCCACCCTGCTAGGTGAAATCGGCGCGGAGGAGGTGTTCGATGGCTTTGCGTCCTATCGCGACACGCTGCAGGCCCAGGGCATATCGCTCAACGTCATCTCGCTGGTGGGTCATGCCGCCCTGCGGCTGGCGGTGCTGGGTTATGACGACCGCCCCGCCACCGCGGAGGAACGCGCCCGGATGCAGCAGCTTCTGGACCGCCAGCTGGCGGACGGCGCCTTTGGGCTTTCGCTGGGCCTGGTCTATCCCCCCAGCGCCTATGCCGACAGTGATGAACTGCAGGCGCTGGCGCAGACCACCGGCGCGCGCGGCAAGATCCTGGCGGCGCATGTGCGCAGCTATGAAGGCCAGCTGATCGAATCCATTGACGAGTTTCTGGGCCTGCTGGAAACATCCAGGGCGCCGGGCCTGCTATCACATCTGCAGGCGGCCGGGCGGCCCAATTGGGGCAAGATCCCAAAAGCCATCGCGCAACTGGAAGCCGCCAATGCGCGCGGCGTCGATGTCAGCTTCGACATGTATCCCTACCTGGCCGGCAGCAGCTACATGTTGCAACTGGTGCCGCCCGCCATGCATGCCGGGGGTGTCCAGGCGCTGATGGCAGCCTTGCGCACGCCGCAAGGACTGGCCGAGCTGCGCCGCTCTATCGAAGACCCAAACGCCCCCTGGATTTCCAAGGTGGCGATGATCGGCTGGGGCAATGTGCGCATTTCGGGCACGTCCAATCCCGCCCTGAAGAAATTCGAAGGCCTGGACATGCAGCAAGCCGCTACCCGCGAAGGCGTCGACCCGTTCGACTTCATGGTGCGGATGATCCTGGAAGATGAAGGCCAGACCACCATCGTGATGTTCCAGCTCGACAAGGACGACCTGCGCGCCGCCTGCACTCACGATCTGCACATGGTAGGTTCCGACGGCCTGCCGCGCCCGGGAACCAAGCCGCATCCCCGCGCCTTCGGCACATTCCCGCGCGTGGCCGGGCGGCTGCGGCGCGACGAGCACTGGTTTTCGCTGCCCGATGCGGTGCGCCGCATGACATCTGTGGCCGCGCGGCGTTTTGGCCTCAAGGATCGTGGGGTCATCGCGCCGGGCATGGTTGCCGATCTGGTGCTGTTCGACGAAACTATCGAAGACCGCGCCACCTTTGATGACCCCAGCCAGTTTCCGGCCGGTATCGAAACCGTCTGGGTGGCGGGGCAGGCCGTGGTGGACAAGGGCCAGCCGACGGACGCACGGCCCGGACGCGTTCTGACGAATTAAACGAATTAACAGGGAGAGTAATATGCGCAAGGCTTTGAAGGTGGACAGCATGAAGGCGGGCGGGCACTACAGCCACGCCGTCATCGCCAATGGCATAGTGTATGTGTCGGGCCAGGGCCCGGTCGATCCGGCCACCGGCAAGATGAGCGACAATTTTGCCGAACAGATCCGCCAGACCATCCGCAACCTGCAGACCATCCTGAAAGCGGCCGGCGCGGACCTCAAGGACATCGTCAAGGTCAACGCCTATCTCACCGACCTGACGCGCTTCCCCGAATACAACGAAGTCTACAAGGAATTCTTCCCCAGCGAGCCGCCGGCCCGCACCACCATCGGCTGCCAGTTGTACGGCATCCAGGTCGAGATCAACTGCGTGGCGGTTCTTCCGGATTAACGAGGCCTGCCCATGCGTATCAGCGATCTGGAAACCCCCGTGCCGGTGATCGACCTGGACCGGGTGGAAGCGAACCTGAAGAAGATGCAGGACTATTGCGATGCGCATGGCCTGAAGCTGCGGCCGCATATCAAGACGCACAAAATCCCGGCTTTTGCCCATCGCCAGATCGAACTGGGCGCGGTCGGCATCACCTGCCAGAAGCTGGGCGAGGCCGAAGTGATGGCGCGGGCCGGGATGGACGACATCCTGATCTCCTATCCGATGGTCGGGGTGGGCAAGGCGCAGCGCCTGGGCGAAGTGGCGAAGTTGGCCAGGCTCAGGGTAGCGGTGGATAGCAGCGAAGCGCTGAAC
This sequence comes from Alphaproteobacteria bacterium, assembly GCA_947455695.1. Lineage (GTDB taxonomy): Bacteria > Pseudomonadota > Alphaproteobacteria > Micropepsales > Micropepsaceae > Rhizomicrobium. The sequence continues at coordinate 1,309 of CANGRN010000141.1, read as the reverse complement.
ACGGTGGCCGATGCCGCGCGTATCGCCGGTGTCACCATCGGTGTGCTGGTGGAGTTCGACAGCGGCGCCAAGCGCACCGGCGTTGTCAGCGTCGCCGAGGCGCTGACCCTGGCCCAGCGCGTGGTCCAGCTGCCGGGTCTGCGTTTTGACGGATTGATGACCTATCCCTCGACCGCGGCGACGGGCGTGTTCGTGGCTGAGGCCAGGAAAGTGTTCGCCGAAGCGGGGATCGACATCCCGGTGGTGTCGGGCGGCGGCACCCCCAACGCCTGGACGGCGCATGAAATCCCCAGCCTGACCGAGGTGCGCGTCGGCACGTATATCTACCAGGACCGTTCCACCGTCGCGATGGGCGCGGCCACGCTCGATGAATGCGCGCTGCACGTCCATGCCACCGTGGTCAGCCATCCCACGCCGGACCGCGCCATCATCGATGCCGGTTCCAAGAGCCTGTCCAGCGACCGTGCCCCGCCGGAAGCCGGCGAAGGTTATGGCTATGTTCTGGATTATCCCGGCGCCATCGTCGAACGACTGAACGAGGAGCATGGCATCCTGGATCTGTCCAAATGTGACAAGAAGCCGGCCATCGGCGAGCGCATCCGCATCCTGCCCAACCATGTCTGCGTGGTGAGCAACCTGCATGACGAGGTGGCGGTCAGCCGCAACGGCGAAGTGGTGGACCGCTTGCGCGTGGCCGCGCGCGGCATGACGCGTTAGCCGTCAGGTCATTTCCGCAGCCAGGCCCAATATCGCCTTGAAGATGCCCAGCACGTCCTGGGGCTCATCCTTTACCGGCAACTCGGCCATGTGGGGCGCCAGCCGGCATTCCCGCGCGATGGTATCCGCCGCCGCCCGTGCCGCCGCGAAATCCTCTTCTCCAAGTGCCACCACCAGGAAGGACAGGCCCAGGGTCGGCTGTTCCAGCACATGGCCGTGATCGAACAGGTTGTCGACATGCAGCACATTATGGACGCCGAAGCGGCGCTCCAGCCTGCGCACTAGCGCCAGCAGACGATGCTTGTCGCCTGGCCCGCTGCGCACGCCCATCAGCAGGAAGGGTGAGCGGCCATGGTTCTGGATGAAGGCGGAGAAGGCGGGATTGCCACGCAGCGCGCTGAGATGGACGCTGTTATAGACATTGGCGATGGCGAAATAGCTGGCCGCGAACACCACCGTCGGCGAGATATCCAGCAGCCAGGTGGTATAGCTGGCGCAATAGACGGTGACAGCGATGAATCCGGTCTGCGACAGCCAGAACAGCCGGTTGATCCAGCCCTGGTCCAGGCGAAAAATGAAGCTGGCCGCCAAT
>CANGRN010000140.1 GCA_947455695.1 Alphaproteobacteria bacterium | reverse complement strand
GCCGCACGCGCCCCGGATGCAGCGAAGCGAGACGCTGGTGTCGGCCAGTTCAGCCTTCGCCAGGGCCGGTGCGCCCGGCGAAGCGCAGCGCATGGACAGCGCGACCGCGCCCACCAGCGGCTTGGCCCAGCCGGCATCGCCGCCCGGCACCGCCGCCAGCCACAGCGCGATGCGATTGCCGGTGACGCGGTACAGCACAAAGCCCGCGCCGCCCTTGTTGTTGCCGAAGTCGCGCACCACGAAACCGAACGGCCGGGTCTGCGGCGGTGTCATCACTACCGGCGCGCCGAAGCTTGTCTGAATGAAATCCGACAGGAAAGCGTCGGGCGTCGCGCCGTTCAGTTGCGCGGTCTTGTAGATGGCATGGGCAAAGCTCTCATTGGCCATGACATGGAACAGCGAATTGTCGGGCGCATGGGCCGCCACCCGCCACAATTCGGGTGCGAAGGCGTTGCACTGCCCTGCCCCCAATCCGCTCAACGCCAAGGGCCGGATGGTCGGACCCAGATAGATGCGCCGTGACCAGGATGCATGGGCCGCCGGGAAGGGCTGCGCGAAGATTTCCTTGGCCAGGGTGCGCGGCGGACGAACGGAAAATTTCTTGCCCACCGGCGGGGCGGCGTCGAAGGTCAGGGACACATCGCGCGGATGCACTTCGCCCTTGGTGATGTCGTACAGGGTAAGCGTGATGCGGTCGCCCGCGACGTGCCTGCGGACCAGATCGGATGCCTGGCGCGCCGACTGGATGGAAACGCCGTCAATGGCCGACACCACTTCACCGGGTTGGATCTTGGCCTTGTCGGCCGGGCTGTCGTCCAGCACCGCCGCGATCTCGGCGCCGCCCCGCGCCAGCAAGGGCGTGCGGGCGGACGCGGACGGCGACAGGGCAGAGAATTGCAGTCCCGAAAAGCCGCGCGGCTTGGGCGTGCGGTGAATGGCGTGCAGCACCACACCGGCAAACAGCACCAGCCCGACAGCGACCGAGACGATGATGCCTTTGAAGCCCATCCGTCCCCTTTAGCACAAACTAAAGGCCCGTGGTCTCCGGCAAACCAACCATGATGTTCAGGTTCTGCACTGCAGCACCGCTGGCGCCCTTGCCCAGATTGTCGAACGCCGCGACCACCCGCGCCTGCCCGGCCTTTTCATTGCCGAAGACATACAGGGTCAGCCCGTTGCTGCCGGCCAGGATTTCCGCATCCAGGGTCTTGACCGCGGCGGCATCTTCCAGCGACGCCACCTTGACCAGCGGGCGTTCGGGATAAGCCTTGACCAGCGCGGCATGGATGTCGCGCGGCGCCGGCTTGCCGGGCAGCGCCCAAAGCTGCAGCGGAACTTCCACCAGCATGCCGCGGAAGAAGCGGCCCACGCTGGGCTCGAACAAGGGCGGATGCGCCAGGCCCGAATGTTTGGTCATCTCCGGGATATGCTTGTGCGTCAGGCCGAGCGCATAGATGTGCATCACGCTTTCGGTATAGGTGGCAGCCGACTTGTCCTCGAACTCCGCGATCATCGCCTTGCCGCCGCCGGAATAGCCGGAGATGCCGTTGGCGGTGACGGGAAACTCGGCCGGCACCAGACCGGCGCGCACCAGCGGCGTTACGATCGACAAAAAGCCCGTGGCCCAGCAGCCCGGATTGCTGACCCGCTTGGCCGACGCGATGCGCGCATAGCCATCGGGCTCCAGTTCCGGGAAACCATAGGTCCAGCCATCGGCGACGCGGTGCGCGGTGGACGCATCGATCACCCGCACTTCGGGATTGTCGATCAGGCTGACCGCCTCGCGCGCCGCTTCGTCCGGCAGGCACAGGATCACCACATCGGCATTGTTCAGCGCCGCCTTGCGGGCAGCCGGATCCTTGCGCTGCGCCTCGGGCAGCACGATCAGCGACAGGTCCGCGCGGCCGGCCAGCCGCTCGCGGATTTCCAGCCCGGTGGTACCGGCGGCGCCGTCTATGAAGATTTTTGCCTGCTTGCTCATCTGATTTACCGTCAACATTGACACCAAGGACATGTGGCTTTTAGCTGATTTGGCTCTTCCAGGGGCCTGTCGATTTCCTGGCACGGTCCTGCGCCGTACGCAGGGGTATATAGGCCGCGCGGCCACATACGCCAGAGGCGCGGCCTACACAGGGGGTAGCGTCATGGATGTGCAAGCCATTTGGGACAATTTCCGCCGCACGGTCACCGAGCATTATTTCGACATGAACGGCCGGGTGGGCCGGGCCCAGTTCTGGTACTTCGTGCTGGCCAATATCGTCATCGCCATCGGATTGATGGTTGTGCAGGCGGCGGTCTTCCTGCCCCTGGTGGCGCTCTACAATCTCGCCATGCTGCTGCCGTCCGCCGGCATGGGCGCGCGCCGGCTGCAGGACACCGGACGTGACGGCAAGATCGTGTGGGCCTTCATCATCGTGGCCTTCATCTCGCAACTGTTCGCGGCGATCACCCTGCTGGGCGCCATGTCGACGGGTTTGCTGTTCCTGGGACCGGCGCTGGCGCTCAGCGGATTGATCAGCCTTGCGCTGCTGGTGGTGTCGGTGGTGCTGATCTATTTCTGGTGCCAGCCGGGCGATCCGTTGCCCAATGCCTATGGCCCGCCGCCGCCGGCGTTCGATCCGTCGGCACGCGTTTCACCCTCGCCGTAGGCGATGGTGAACAAAAAGGTCCGGTGGACCTTTTTGAGCGAGACGACGCCGCGAGCTTGGCCGAGCGGCATCAGCACCCGGCACCAAACAAAAACGGCGGCCTTGCGGGCCGCCGTTTTCGCATTTGCTGTTCGCAGCGCTTAGCGCTTGGAGAACTGGAAGCTGCGGCGCGCCTTCGGGCGGCCATACTTCTTGCGTTCCACGGCGCGCGGATCGCGGGTGAGGAAGCCGCCGGGCTTCAGCACCGGACGCAGGGTGGGTTCGTAGTTGACCAGCGCGCGGCTGATGCCGTGACGCACGGCGCCGGCCTGGCCGGAAAGACCGCCGCCATTGACGGTGACGACCACGTCGAACTGGCCATCACGGCCGGCCGCGATCAGCGGCTGGCGAAGGATCATGCGCAGAACGGGGCGGGCGAAATAGACGGTCTCGTCGCGGCCATTGACGGTGATCTTGCCGGTGCCCGGCTTGATCCAGACGCGGGCGACCGATTCCTTGCGGCGGCCGGTGGCATAGGCGCGGCCCTTGGAGTCGCGCTTGCTGTCGATCTTGGACGGGTCCACGGCTTCGGCGGTACGCGCCTTTATCAGCGTGGTCTTGAGTTCGGTGAACTTGTTTTCTTCGGCCATCTTAAGCTGCCTTCGTCTTGTACTGGGTGTTCTTGGGGTTCATGGCGGCGACGTCCAGCACTTCGGCCTGCTGGGCCTCATGCGGATGCTCGCTGCCGGCATAGACGCGCAGGTTGGACATCTGGCGGCGGCCCAGCGGACCGCGCGGCACCATGCGTTCAACGGCCTTTTCCAGGATGCGCTCGGGGAACTTGCCCGCCATGATGGCGCCGGCGCTGCGTTCCTTGATGCCACCGATGTAACCGGTGTGGTGGTAGTACATCTTGTTCTTCAGCTTGTTGCCGGTCAGCACGACCTTGGCCGCGTTGATGACGATGATGTTGTCGCCGCAGTCCATGTGCGGGGTGTAGGTGACCTTGTGCTTGCCGCGCAGGCGCATGGCGATGATCGAGGCCAGGCGGCCGACGACCAGGCCGGTGGCGTCGATCACGACCCACTTCTTTTGGATCTCGGAGGCTTTCGCCGAGTAGGTTTTCATGGCGGTATCTCAGTGATTTCTGGGCGGCTTGTACGGATCGGGCGCCCCAAGGTCAACAAAATAGTGGAAATGACTGGGTTTTTCCGATGCGGTATTATAATACCGCATATTTGGGGCGACGTTACACTTGCCGTACCGCCCATTAGGGGGTTCGACTAGCCCTTCACGCCCAAGGCCGAGCCAATGACAAGTCCCAAGCCCAGCAAAGCCAAGGCCCAACGATGAGAGCCGCTGTATCCGCCGCTCTCTTCGCGCTCGCCTTGATGGCCCTTGCGGGATGCGCCCATCCACCAACCATCTGCGATCCCCGATCTCCCAATGACGGAGAGCAGCACGATTGGGGCAAGTGCTGAAGTATCGCTTCCCGATCTTAACGGGTCAGCAAGGTCCGGGGCCCACGGTCGTTTGATGGAAAAAACCATCGCCCAGACGCATGCCGAGTGGATCACGCACGGCAATATTGCCCGGCTGCGCTATGCGCTGGATCTGGAAAAAGACGTGGGCCGCCGCACATGGCTTGCGGGATTGCTGCAGGAGCAGCTCATCCTGGCCGCCCCCGCCGCCTAGGTCCGGAACGCGAACAGTTCGGCATCCCGCGCCGCGCGACCCCTGATCAGGCCCGGCATCAACTGCGCCGCGATCATGGAATAGATCGTGCCGTTGCCGCCAAAGCCCATCACCGTGAAGCAATGCGGCATGCCGGGCACCGCATCGATGATGGGAAGCCCGTCGCTGCTTTCGCCAAAGGCGCCGGCCCAGCGATGGGTCCATCTGGGTTTGAGGCCCGGCACCAACCGGCTTGTCTTCTGCGCCAGCGTCCTTGCCTTGATGCCAAGCGTGCCGGCGCGATAGCTGGGACTGTCCAGATCGGCATCCTCGCCGCCCACGATCAATTGCCCGGCCGCGCCGGTGCGCATGTAGAGGTAGGGGTTGGCCGCTTCCCACACCAAAGTCTGGTCCAGCCAGCCGGGATAGTCGGCGCGGGGTGCGGTGGCCGCCGCCCAGCTCGAGGTAATCTTGGTGCCCCTGGTCGGCACGCCCTTCAGCGCTTCATAGCCGGTGCAGAACACCGCCGCCCTGGCTTCCACCAGCCAGCCACCGGCATCCAGCACCACGCCGGAACGCGCCGCCAGCACGCCCTGCACTTCGCAGGGCGCATAGATCTTCGCGCCCCTCATCCGTGCCTTGCGCAGCAATCCGCGCGCCAGTGCGACCGGATCGGCCACCGCCGCGCCTTCACTGAAGATGGCGCCGGTGCGATACACACCGAACCGCGCTTTCAAGTTGCGGGCGATCAGGAATTCACACGCCAGCCCGGCGCGGGTTCGGGCACGGGCTTCCCGTTCCATGCCGCGCGCGCCCATCTCGTTGCCGGTCAGGTACAGCGCCGAACGTGCTTCCAGGTCGCAGGCGATCTTCTGGTCTTGTACCAGGGCGATCAGCGCCTGGGTGGCGGCGTATGACCTGCGCCAGGCGCGCGCCGCCTTGGCATGACCGATCCGGTCCGCCAGTTC
>CANGRN010000139.1 GCA_947455695.1 Alphaproteobacteria bacterium | reverse complement strand
CCATCAAGGCCAAGATCCGCCAGCTGCGCCATGAGCGTTCGCGCAAGCGCATGATGGCGGCGGTGCCCACCGCCACCGTGGTGATCATGAACCCGACCCACTTTGCCGTGGCGCTTCGCTATGAAAGCGGCAAGACCGCCGCCCCCATCTGTGTCGCCAAGGGCGTCGACGCGCTGGCGCTGCGCATCCGCGCTGTGGCCGAAGAAAATGACGTACCGGTGGTGGAAAATCCCCCGCTGGCGCGCGCGCTGCACGCCGCCATCGAGATCGACGAGCCGGTGCCGGCCGAGCATTTCAAGGCGGTGGCCCAGGTCATCGGCTATGTGATGCGGTTGCAGGGCAAACTCCCCGCCCGTGCGAGCTGATTCGAGCCGTTAACTTTCTGTCCCCAGATGACTGAACAGCGTTCAGAAGCGCACAAAATTCGTTAACAAAATCAGACATTTAGTGGCCGGAAAGGTTTGGTTAACCAAATCTTGTATTGTGGCGTTAATGAACGCTTCCAGATCCCTTTCCGCGGTCGGTATCGGGGTGCCCACGGGCGCCTGGCGCTGGGCTGCCTTGGGCTTTGTCCTGCTGGCCCTGGGGGCCGCCGGGCTGACCCTCGCGGCGCCGCAGGTTGCAGGGCTGGCCGGGTACGCCCTGCTGATCGGCATTGCCCTGGTGGCGGTTCTCTTCTTCTTCGCCGTCTGGCCGCGCACCGGCCGCGCCACCCAGGACGCGCTGCGAATCGCCGAAGCCGCCGGCAAGGCGAACATCGCCTGGGCCATCACCGGGGAAGATGGCGCAGTGCTGGACTGCAATCCCGTCTATCGCCGCATGGCGGGCGTGGGCGAGATGGAATCCCCGCCGCCGCCCGAACTGGCGCTGTCGGGCGAACCCAGCGCGGCGGTTCTCTATCGCCTGTCGCGCGACGCCGCGGAAGGCCGCGCCCGCGAGGAAACCTTTGTTGTGGTGCCGGGGCTTGAGATCGTCGCCGCCGTGCGTCCCTTGCCCGACCGCCAGGCCGCCTGGTGGTTCACGCCCAGGCTGGCCGCCAGCTCATCACCCCAGCCGGTCCTGACGCGCGCCGCCGCCGCTGCACCCGCACCGGCCGTTGCGGCTCCTGTGCCTGCGCCGGCTGTTGCCCCGGTGCTGCCGATCCAGAATATCGGCGATCTGTTTCGCGACGCGCCCATGGGCGTGGCCTTTGCCGATGCGGGCGGCATTATCAGCGATGCCAATGCCGCGCTGGCCAGGTTCTTCGGCGCCACCGGCTCGCTGGTGGGCCGCGATTTCGGTGCACTGGTGGACGCCAGCGACCGCGCCCAGGTAATGGCGCTGATCGCCCGCACCGCCACCGGTGAAGCCGGCTCCAAGGCCGTGGAGTTGCGCGGCGCCAAGTCCGCCAATGGCGAAGAACGCATGGCCGAGCTGTTCGCCAGCCCCATGCCGGATGGCAAGGCCATTCTCTATCTGGTGGACGTATCCGAGCAGAAGGCGCTGGAAACCAAGTTCGCCCAATCGCAAAAGATGCAGGCGGTGGGCCAGCTGGCGGGTGGCGTGGCGCATGACTTCAACAACCTGCTCACCGTCATCATCGGCAATTGCGAATTCCTGCTGATGCGCCATCAGGCGGGCGATCCGTCCTTCAAGGAAATCAACGAGGTTCACCAGAACGCGCTGCGCGCTGCCGCCCTGGTCAGCCAGCTTCTGGCCTTCAGCCGCAAGCAGACCATGCAGCCCAAGGTGCTGGCGCTGGGCGATGTGGTGGGCGAGCTGGCCCAGATGCTGCGCCGCCTGGTGGGCGAAGGCATCACCCTGAATGTGGAACGCGAGCCCGATCTGTGGGCCGTGCATGCCGACGAAGCCCAGTTGGGCAACGCCATCATCAATCTTGTCGTCAATGCGCGTGATGCCATGCCCCAGGGCGGCACCGTCACCATCCGCACCTCCAACCAGACGGTGAATGCCAAGGCGCTGGGCACCGCCATGATGCCGGCCGGCGACTATGTCCGCATCGAGGTGACCGATACCGGCACCGGCATGTCCAAGGAAATCCAGAGCAAGATCTTCGATCCCTTCTTCACCACCAAGCCGGTGGGCCAGGGCACGGGCCTGGGCCTTGCCACCGTCTATGGCATCGTCAAGCAGTCGGGCGGTTTCATCGATGTCGACAGCGAGCTTGGCCGTGGCACCGCCTTCAACATCTACCTGCCGCGCCGCAAGGTTGAAGCGTCCGATGCCGCGCCGGTGGAAGCGGCGCCTGCCGTGGCGCGCGATGTCACCGGCCAGGACACGATCCTGCTGGTCGAGGACGAAGAGGCGGTGCGCAGCTTTGCGGCGCGCGCACTGCGCATGCGCGGCTATAACGTTTTGGAAGCCGGCGGCGGCGAAGAGGCGCTGGAGATCGTCAAGAGCGACGGCGCCAAGATCGACCTGATCATCACCGACGTGGTGATGCCCAACATGGACGGGCCCACCATGGTGCGCCATGTGAAGGCGCTGAACCCCGGCCTGCCGGTCATCTTCATGTCCGGCTATGCCGAGGAAGCCTTCCGCCGCAACGACCAGAATTCCGAGGATATCCACTTCCTGCCCAAGCCGTTCGGCCTCAAGCAGCTGGCCGCCAAGGTCAAGGAAGTGCTGGCCGGCCAGCCTGCCGGCGGTTGAGGCATAAATAAGCCTGCCGGCGGTTGAGGTTGCAAACTGGGCGCTGGGCAGTATGTTCGCGCTCCATGAAAACCCCCCTGATCCTGATCGCCTGCCTGGCCCTGGCCGGTTGCACCGACGCCCAATGGAACCATGCCCTGAATTACACCGGCATGGGCGACAACGATGCGGCGGACGCCGAAGTGGCGTCCGAGGCGCAAGTTCCCGCGCGCGCGGCGCAGGCGGCGCCCCAGCCGATGGCAGCCGCTCCCGCCAACAGTGATTTCTGCAAGTCGGTGGCGACCCAGGATGCCACCACCAACGGCTATGATGCGGCGACCCAGCAGCGTGTGCTGGCGCAAAGCTATCAGCAGTGCCTGACCATCTATTCGCGCTGACGCGGTCTTTTGCGTCCTGAGTGTCAGGTCAAGGCGCGACGCTGAACCGATACTCCGTCACTTCGGAATATTGCGCATCCCGCTTCAGCAGCGTGCTGGGGAAGCTGGGAATATTGGGCGCGTTGGGAAAGCCTTGCGCCTCCAGCGCCACCGAGCCGTGGATATGATAGCCCTTGGTGGCCGCCACCGTGGGCGGCGCATAGTTGGCGCTATAGACCTGCAGCCCGGCCTGCGTCGTCCATTCCTCCAGCACCCGGCCTGACTTGGGATCGTGCAGCCGCGCTGCCAGCCGCATGGTTCCCGGCTTGCCGTTGATGGCATAATTCTGGTCGAAGCCTTTGGCCCGCTGGATCACCGGATCGGGATCATTAATGTGCGCACCGATGGGCGTGGGGCGGCGGAAGTCGAACGCGGTGCCCGCCACCGGCTGCATCACCCCGGTGGGGACATTCTGCTCGTCCACCGCGGTGATGGTATCGGCATTCACCGTCAGCAGCTGATCCAGCACCGGCCCCGATGCATCGCCTGCCATGTTGAAATAGGCATGGTTGGTCAGGCTGATGACGGTGTCCTTGTCGCTGATGGCGCGATAGGCGATGCGCAACACATTGTTCCTGGTCAGCGTGTAGGTGACCTCCACCCGCAAGGTGCCGGGAAAGCCCATGGTGCCGTTGCGGTCCAGCAGCGACAGGATCAGCTGCGGTTCATCGCCGTCTCGGGTACGGGCGTCCCACACCCGTTCGTCATAGGGCTTGTTGTTGGACTCTTTGAGCACATAGGCGTCGCGGCTGATGCGGTAGTTGAGGTTGCCGATGCTGAAGGCGTTGTCCTTGATGCGGTTGGCAAAGCGGCCGATCAGCGCGCCATAGCGGCCCTTGTAATCGATGCTGGTATAGTCGTTCAGGCTGTCAAAGCCCTGCACCACATTGGCCATGGTGCCGTTCTTGTCCGGCACCCGGATGGATGTGATTACACCGCCGTAATTTGTGATCCTGGCTTCCATGCCCTTGGCATTGGTCAGGGTGAAAAGGTCCACACCCTTGCCGTCCAGCCCGCCCCAGGACTGGGAGGTGATGGCAGCCTGAGCCGGCCCGGCCAACGGTAAGGCCAGCGCCAGCAGGGCGGCGGCGGCGCGAATGATTCTCATGGAATTCTCCTCAGGCGGCGACATTACAAAGCGGGTCCCCACAAGGCCATATTGCGGGCGCGAAGTGCGGCGCCGCAGTGTTTGACCCTTTTGGCGATGTGCTGTCATATCTCGCGCAAACCGGGCGGCAGGATGCTGGTCCGAAGGGGAGGGACTTCAATGAAACGCTTGATGTTTTCGGCCGCGATCGCCGCGGCTGTCGGTCTTGGCGCTGTTTCCGCGTTCGGCCAGGCTAATGAAGATGATGTTGCCGCCCGCCAGGCGAAATATCCCCTGGCCGCCAAGGCCGGCGAAGACAGCCACGCCATCGACAAGGCGCCCGCCGGTGCGCTCAACCAGGGCAAGTTCGACGACAAGACCTGGAAGTTCGGCAAGGCCTATGATGCGCCGCCAGGCTCCAAGCTGTGGAACCCGGTGAAGATCAAGATGCTGGCCGGCGGCAAGGTGACCGGCGGCACGCTGTTCACCGCCACCGACCCGGAAATCTACTGCGCCTTCGCCAATGCCGGTTACGACTTCATCTGGGTCGAGCATCAGCACAATGCCCGCGACTGGAAGACCACCGAGCGCATGTGGGCGGCCTGCCCCTATACCAAGGCGGTGCCCGGCGTGCGCGTCGCCTATACCGACGAGCGCGAGGAACAGCATGCGCTGGATGCCGGCGCGCTGGTGCTGGTGGTGCCGACCGTGCGTTCCTATGAGGAAGCCCTCAAGGCGCGCGACTGGGCGTACTTCCCCCCGCTGGGACGGCGTTCCAACGGCGGCGGCCAGGCTTTTGCCCTCTACAACAATGTGCCGGGCGGCTATCGGGCCACCATCAACGACAATCTGGTGCTGATCCTGATGATCGAGACCCTGGCGGGCCTGAAGGATGCCGACCGCATCGCCAAGATCCCCGGCGTCACCGCGGTGTTCGCAGCCTCGGGCGATCTGGGCAATCACTCCGGCTACAAGCAGAACGATCCGGACTATGAACGCGAGATCAACATCGTCCATGACGCCGCCATCAAGGCCGGCGTCAAGCTGTGCGGGCCCATTGCCTGGATCGACCGTCCCGACTTCACCTGCTTCCAGGCCGGCGGCGAAACGGGCGCCATCGCCCGCGGCGTGAAGGAAGAATT
>CANGRN010000138.1 GCA_947455695.1 Alphaproteobacteria bacterium | reverse complement strand
CAGCAGGTTGCCGCGATTGAACAGGGCTTCGAAAAATTCGGGGCGCGCCGCAATCGCCTGATCATAGAACGTCATGGCCTCGCCAGGACGGCCCTGGCGCGCGAGCAGGTTGCCCAAATTGACCAGCACTTCGGGCACCTGGCCCGGGATCTGGCGATACAGCCGCTCGGCTTCCGCCAGGTTGCCGGCCTTCTGCGCCGCCATGGCCTGGTTGTAAATATCCGCGCTCATCAGTGACCCGTCACGCGCCGGACATAGAATTGTGCGAAAGCCTGGGCATCCGAATGCAAGCAGACCTCGGCATTGGGCGCGCCCGGCGTCTCTTTGGTGTTGCCGGCATCGTCCACCGTAATGTGCAGCGGGGTCAGGGGGCAGAGCGAGGGTTGCAGAAGCGCTGCCAGGGTCATGGGATCGTAGAGAATCGGCGTGGGCGCCCGGGTGGCGGCGCTCCATTCATAATAGAGGCCCGCCAGGATGTTGGTCAGCATGCTGCCATGCTGGAACAGGGCGGTGCGCGCCACGTCATGGAATTTCAGGTTGGCGGTGGAATCCAGCGGCATCACTTTTAGCGTCACGCCGGAAGCAAACAGTTTCTTGGCTCCGGCGATGTCGTTCTTGATGTTCCATTCCGGATGCGGCGCGACAGGCGCGGCCACGCCATAGGGATCGTTCATGGTGCGGATCGAGCCGCCCATGATCACCACCTGCTTGAGCAGTTTGAAGGCTGCGGGGTCCTTGTCGATCATCGCCCCGACATTGGGCAGCGGGCCGATGGCCACCAGGGTCACCTGGCCGGGATATTTGCGCGCCTGGCCCAGCACGAAATCCACCGCGTTGGGATGGGGCCGGGCCGTCACGGTGCCGCCTTCGGCATAGCGGCGCTGGGTGAAGGCGTTCAGGTTGACGGCGGCGGGCGCGCCCATCGCCACGGGAATGTCGCTGCGGCCCAGTTCGCCCAGCATGCGATCGAACATGCGGGCGCGCGCGACAGTGTCTCCGAAACTGGCCGAGACGCCCAGGATTTCAAATTCCGGGCTGGACAGGGCCAGCCCCACGGCAAAGGCGTCGTCGATATCATCGCCGATATCGCTGTCGATGATGATTTTCTCGCGCTGCTGGGCCTGTGCCGGACCGGCAATCAAAAGAATGGCCGCAATGACGCCCAAGATCCTGCGCATGTTTCACCCCTGTGGTTCCCGGCATGATGCCGGGTTTGGAGCGAAAAGGTCAAAGCCTTGACCGGGCCGGTGCAAAAAAGCATCCATGCCGTCATGACCCGGTTATTTGCCGTTTTTCTGCTGCTGCTGATGGCTGCACCGGCCTTTGCCGCCGACGATGCGCTGAGCCCGGCGGCCAATGCCGCCTTCCTGACCGCCAATGCCAAAAAGCCCGGGACCATCACCCGTCCCAGCGGCCTGCAATATCGGGTGGTGCGTCCCGGCACCGGCAAGCGGCCGGGCGGCAATGACGTGGCGCGCATCGCCTATGTCATTCGCCAGATCAATGGCGCGCTGGTGGACAGCACCACGCCTGTGCTGCCTGCGTCCGTGCAGGTCAGCACGATTTCCCTCGCCGGCCTGGCCGAGGCATTGCCCCTGATGCATGAAGGCGATCGCTGGCAGCTGGTGATCCCGCCCAACCTGGCCTTCGGGCCCAAGGGCGCCGTCAATGGCTCGGTCGGTCCAAATCAGGTGCTTGTGATGGACGTGACGCTGATTTCCACCGCGCCGCCGCAGCCGGGACAACAGCTCTCCGAAAGTCCGTTTTCGCTCTGGGGCAATGGCCGCGAAAACGGCGCATCCTTTACGCTGAAGAACTAGGACCCGATATCAGATCGAAGGCTTCAACAGGTAGTGGTTGACGCCCCAGGCGTCGCCATCCTTGAAGCCGAAGCTCTCCGCGGTGGCCAGGAAGAACATGCGCCAGCGCCGCCGCCACACGCCCGCTTCGGCGCCATAAACACTTTTCAGGATGGGGTCGATTTGGCTGCGATTGGCATCGAACAGCTCCAGCCATTGCAGCGCGGTGCGCTTGTAGTGGCTGCCGCTCCAGCGCCATTCCTCTTCCACCGTGAACAGGTCGGGAAATTGCCGGATCAGGCCAACCGTCGGCATGATGCCGCCGGTGAAGAAATGCTGGCCCATCCAGTCTTCCGGATCGCGCCAGTCATAGCGCGCCGGGCGGTGGCGATGGGTGAAGATATGGATGAACAGGCGCCCATCCGGCTTCAGCCATGTCCGCACCCGCGACAACAGCGCCTGCCAGTTGGCCATATGCTCGAACATCTCCACCGACACCACCCGGTCGAACGCCTTGTCGGTGTTGAAGTCGTTCATGTCGGCGGTGATGACGGTGAGGTTGCTCAGCCCGCGGCTGCGCGCCTGACCCTCGATATAGCCGCGCTGCGGCGCGGAGTTGGAAACGGACGTGATGCGGGCGCCGGGAAACTTCTCGGCCATGTACAGCGACAGTGACCCCCAGCCGCAGCCCAGCTCCAGAATGTCCTGGCCATTGGACAGCCCGGCATGCGCTACGGTCTGCGCCAGGGCGATGGCTTCGGCTTCGCCCAATGTCTCGTGACCCGTGGGATACAGGCAGCTGGAATATTTGCGGTGCGGTCCCAGGAACAGGGTGAAGAATTCCGGCGGCAATTCGTAATGCTGACGGTTGGCGGCGTCGGCATGCTCGGCAATGGCGTGGCCGGACATGGCGCGGGCAAAGGCGGCGTCGGTGCCGGGCGGGGTGATGGAGGCGTCGTTGGCGGCGATCACCCGGCGCATCCCGGCGCGGATGACGAAATCGGGCAAGGGCGCGCGTTCGGCAAGACTGGCGGCGGCAGTGGCGAAGCTCATGGAAAAATCCTTTGTCGCAGCAGCTTACGAGGCCAGAGCGAATGCGGATCAGTCTGAAAGAGCAAGGCCCCGCCCGACCAGCCGCCGGGTTGCACCAGAAAAATACCCATGCAACGCTCGATTCATAAGGGAGCGGCTTGAAACACACACGCTCCCATGCGGGAGAAATAGTATGACTAATATTGGTTTTTCCAGGAAATTTATTCTGGCCGCCGGCGTGGCCGTGCTAGTTGCCGGTCTTGGCGCCGGTCCGTCCACCTTCCAGGGCGCCCATGCCCAGGGCGGCGGCGACGTCATGGTGCCCAAGTTCGAAGCCGATCCCTTCTGGCCCAAGCCGCTGCCCAACAATTGGCGCCTGGCCATGGTCATCGGCCTGTCCATGGATGCCAAGGACAATGTCTGGATCGTGCATCGTCCCCAGACGCTGGAGCAAAAGGAATCCTATGCCACACGCGGCGAGGCCGATTGCTGCACCGCGGCGCCCGATGTTCTGGCCTTCGATCCCGCCGGCAATCTGATCAAGCATTGGGGCCGCGACGAGGTGCGGGGCAACGGCCATGACTGGCCCAGCTCCAACCACGGCATCACGGTCGCGCCGGACGGCAATATCTGGCTGGGCGGCAATGGCGCCTACCAGCCGATGGCGGCGCCGGGCAGCGCCGCTCAGTTCTCTGCGCCCCCGAATGTGGTGCCGCCCTTGTATGCTGGTGGCGGTGTCGGCCAGTACCATGACAGCTTCATCCTGCGGTTCACGCCCGACGGCAAGTATCTGGGCCAGATCGGCAAGGCCAATGGCAGCAAGGGCAGCCTGGATACCGAGAATGTGCGCGGCGTCGCCCAGATCCGTTTCAAGGACAATGAAATCTTCCTGGCCGATGGTTACGGCAACAAGCGCGTGTCGGTGTGGGACGCCACCACGCTGAAGTTCAAGCGCATGTGGGGCGCTTATGGCCACAAGCCGGACGACACGCCCATCCCGCATTACGACGTGAACTCGCCGCAGTTCGGCAATCCGATGCATTGCGCCCAGCCGTCCAATGACGGGCTGATCTATGCCTGCGACCGCACCAACAACCGCATCCAGGTCTTTAAGACTGACGGTACCTATCTGAAGCAGTTCGCCATGGAGGTGAACACCAAGGGTGACGGCTCCATGTGGGAAATCGCCTTCAGCCGCGATCCGGCGCAGAAGTTCATGTACATCTCCGATGGCGCCAACGAGAAGATCCATGTGCTGGATCGCCAGACGATGAAGGAACTATACTCGTTCGGCGGCGGCGGCCGCGGTCCGGGCCAGTTCTACGCGGTGCACTCGATCGTCACCGACTCCAAGGGCAACATCTACACCACCGAAACCTATCGCGGTCAGCGGGTGCAGAAATTCGTCTACAAGGGCATGGTGCCGCTGAGCTCGCTGATCAAGCAGAAGGTCGTCAACGGCAGCGTGATCAATGCCGGAGGTCCCGTCACCACGCAGTAGGGCAGGTCGATGTTGAAGCGCATTGCCATCGGCGCCGGGCTTGTTGTGGCGCTTGCCGCACCCGGCGTGCTGCTGGTGGCCAAAGCCACCCCGCAGCCGGTGGCGAAGCTGTCTTCGCCGCCGGCCACGGGCAAATCCTTTGCCGCCATCTGCAAGTCGGGCGAGGTGGTGGACAGCCGCCCCGACCCGGCCTGGGTGGGGCAAAGCTTTGCCCGCGACAACTGCACGGCGCCGCAGATGCCGGCTCCGGTGAACGGCCTGACCGCCAGCCGCGAGCAGATCGTGGCCGGCATGGCGGCCACCAAGCGCTATGCCGCGGCTTCCGATGCCTATCAGCGCTGCATCCGCGATTTTGTTACCGCCCGCCAATCCAGGGCTGATGCGGACAAGCCGGTCGCATTGGCCCTGGTGACCATTGAAAATCACCGCATCCTGGTGTCCGAGAACAACAAGAAGAAGGCCAGGGACCGGATGAACGCCTCGATCATGGCGTTCAACGAATATGGCAGCGGATGTCCGGACCAATGATGCGATCAACGGCTCTGGCGGCGTTGCTGCTGTTTCCCGCGGCCGCCCATGCCGGGCTGATGCTGTCGGCCAATGACGGCAAGCAGATCGTCAAGGGCGATCCCACCCCGCGCACACAAGACAGCGTGGATGTGCTGGACATGGGCCATTACCCGCCGCGCGTCATCGGCAGTGTGCATATTCCGGCCGCCATGATCGGATCGCCCAATGCCATCGCAGTGGGCAAGAATGAGAAGTTCGCCATCATCACCGCGGCGCAGAAATATGTGGATGCCGATCCGGAAAATCCCGCGCCCGACGACAAGGTGACGGTGATCGACCTGGCTGATCCCGCCCATCCCAGGTTCCTGCAGACGGTGCATGCCGGCCCCACCCCCGGCGGCGTCACCATCAACCGCGCCGGGACGCTGGTGCTGGTGGCACCCAAGGGCGACGACGCCATTCACGTTTTCACCCTCAGCGGCAAGCACCT
>CANGRN010000137.1 GCA_947455695.1 Alphaproteobacteria bacterium | reverse complement strand
GATTGCCAAGCTGTCGGACACATCCCTGGTCGGTTACGCCGAAGCGCAAGGTTTCCTTTCCGCCTCGCCCAAGAACGTCACCGCCCCGCCTTTGGTGGAATGGCTGACCCAATATCGCGACCTTCCCGTCGCCGACCGCATCTACCGCCTGGCCGTGGCGCATTCGACCAAGAAGGTGCGCAAGCATCGCAAGACCATCCTTGTCGCGGTGGTGACCAACATTCCGGTACCGACCGGCGTGGGCCGCCGCACCGGCGGCTATGAAGACCAGGAACTGCCCGAGCCGGTGCCGGCCGCGGAGGCCACGCGCGCCGTGATGCCCGGCATCCTGGCCGCCATCAAGGCGGGTAATCCCGACCAGGCGCTGGCCCTGATGCAATCGGTGCTACCCGGCGCAACACCTTCCGACGCGGCCGTGATGGCACATCGCATCGCGGCCTCCTATCGCGCCGAAGGCCGCGACGCCGACACTTACAAATTGGCGACCTCCGTTCCGATCGGCGGCATGCCACAGCTGCAATGGGATGCCGGCTTCGCCGCCTACCGGTTGGGCGACTGGAAGAATGCCGAAGCCTATCTGGAGGAACTGGCGGAAAATCGCGACGCCCAGCCATCCCTGCGCGCGCAGGCCGCCTTCTGGGCGGCGCGCGCCCACATGCAGTCGGGCGATCCGCTGAAAGTCGTCACCCTGCTGAACTTCGCCGCCGGCAAGCAGCCCAGCTTTTACGGCCTGATCGCCGAGCGGATGCTGGGCATCGACACCCAGACCGGCTTTGCCGACGCGATCCTGAACGAGAATGATTTTCGCGACCTGATGGCGGTGCCCGCCGCGCGTCGCGCCGTGGCGCTGTACCAGATCGGCGAGACGGAATTCGTCGGCCCCGAACTGAACCGCGCCTTTGTGAACAACAATGAGCGGCTGGACCCGGGCATGGCGGCGCTGGCGCGGGCGATCGGCGTGCCCAATGTCGAGCTGCGCGCAAGCGAGGCCAGCGCGGCGCACGGCATCATGCTGACCGGCCTGTTCCCGGTTCCGCCTTACAAGCCCGATGGCGGCTATCGCATCGATTCATCGCTGGTGCTGGCCTTTGCCCGCATCGAAAGCCGCTTCCAGACCCAGGCCACTTCGCCGGTCGGCGCGCGCGGGTTGATGCAGGTGATGCCCGCCACCGCCGCCAAGCTGGGCGTCACCGATCCCGACACGCTTTACGATCCGGGCACAGCCCTGTCGGTGGGCCAGCGTTACATCGAGCAACTGCTGGGCCGCCTGGACGGCAACCTGCTGGAATTGGGCGGCGCCTATAACGCCGGACCGATGGCGGTGGACCGCTGGCGCACCACCAAGGCGGGCGGCAACGATCCCCTGCTGTTCGTGGAAAGCATTCCGGTGGCCGAGACGCGCTCTTACGTGAAACGGCTGATGGCCTATCACTGGCTGTATCGCCGCCGCTTCGGCCAGGACGCGATGAGTTTGCAGGAAACCGCTGCCGGCGCATGGCCGACCTATCGCCCGGCGCAGGGCACAACCGCCGCGACGGCAACCGGCCTTCGGACCAGTTCTCAATAAGCGCAGGCGCGAGCCGGAGCGCCCAATAAAAAAGTTAGAGAAGCGATACCAGCCGCGACGGCACGCGCAGCACGTGCAACAGCGTCAGCGTGAAGCCGCGCAAGGCGCTCTTGGGCGCGCGCGGCACATTCACCGCGCGCGAGCGCAGCACGATCAGCCGGCGCCGTCCGATACGGCGGGCAATGTCGGCATCTTCCATGTCCGCCAGGGCGCGATAGCCGCCGATCTTCTGGTAGAGCCGCTTGGGGATCAAAAGCCCCTGGTCGCCGGAAGGCAGCGCCAGCAGCGAGGTGCGCAAATTCGCCTTGGCTTCGGCGCGGCGCGCTTCGCCGCCGAAATCCTCCCGCGCGAAGCGGAACACCGCGGCACGCGGGCGTTCCATGATTTCCTGGCCGATGAAAGATTCCGCTTCCACTTCCCAGCCCGGCTCCAGCGCCGTTTCCGGATGCAGGAACAGGACCCAGTCGCTGCGCGCGATGGCGGCGCCTTCCACCATCTGGATGCCGCGGCCCTTCTTGGCATGAACGATATGGGCGCCGGCGGCATCGGCGATCTCCAGCGTGGCGTCGCTGGAACCGGAATCGCTGACAATCACTTCACGCACGACGCCGCGCACCGCCGCCCCGATCAGGCTGTCGAAACAGCGCGGCAGCAGGCGTTCGGAATTGGACGTGGGAATAACGACTGAAATCATTCCGTCATAATGCCGCATTGCAGCGTACACGCCAAAAGAAAATGCGCCGCAGGTTAATCCGCACCGGGAACTATGAAGGTCTTTTAATCTGCCTACTTCACAGGCACCGCATAGGCCTTGAAGGTGCCCGGGTCCTTGTCCTTCAGGGCCGGATCGCGCTGGTAGTTCAGCTTGGCTTCCAGCACATAGGCGGTCCCGCCCACCACCGTCACAGCGGTCGGCAGCATATAACCGCCCTTCACCACCGCGATGTTGGCACTATCACCCGACACTGTAACTTCATCCAGGCGGCCATTGCCGTCCTTGCCGCGGCCTTCGACCATCAGGATCTTGCCGGACGAGGACAGGCGCATGCCGTCAGGCTGGTAGATGTCCATCGAGGTCGCCAGGTTCACGCCCTTGCCCGCCGAACCATCGGCGTTCATGGGAATGCGGATCAGGTGATTGCCGTTATAGGTGTTGGTGTAGAGCGCATCGCCCTGCCACACCAAACCATCCAGCGAGGTGTCCGACTTGTCGTTGGTGTACCACACGGTCAGCGCATCGCTGCCGGCGGCGAGCTTCAGCACGCGGCCGCCCTTGGTGTCGGTGAGGTAGGCGTCGCCGCCCTTCATCGCGATGTCGTTGCAGAAGCCGCCGCCGGGAAGCTCATGGCTCTTCAGCAGCGCGGCGGTCTTGAGCGAGAAGGTCTTGAGGTAAGCATGCTCTTTGTTGTTGTCGCAGACATACAGCGTGCCCTTGTCGGCCAGCACGCCTAGCACCATGCCGAAGTTGCCGGCCTCCTTGCTGATCCAGGTCTTGGCGGTGCGTTCGCCCGGCAGCGCGCGATAGACCGCGCCCAGGTTCATCGAGCCGATATAGATCGTGCCATTCGGCGTGGAGGTCAGGCTTTCGGGAAACGCCATCGGCACGTCCACCGTGATATCGGCGGCAAAGGCCGGCACGGTGAGCGCGGCAAGGATTGCGGCGGCGGCGAACAGTTTCATGGCGTATCCCCTTTTTGTTTTCGGGCGGCGTTCTAGCACGGCGGCGAGAGGAACGAATGGCCCTCCCAACCCGTTGGCTTAAGTCAGGGCGGGTCCACCGCTCTGGTCATCTTCGAGAGAGCCCGGCGCCCAAGCATCCCCAGCCCCCGCGTCGGGCTTTTTTCGTACGATATGGAACCGGAACTTCTGTGCTCTGTTTACAGGGTATGGAAAAGCTGGGGCCCTTCAAACTTCGACTGATCGGCGGAACGGGTATGTCCTTGGATATACTTGCTGAAAACGCCTTTATCGCCATCTACAGGGCCGCGACGGTCGCGATTGAAACAGGGGCGACGGACTTCCAGCTTGTGCGCCGCCGGTCGGTGCGGGCTTACCGCTAGCCAATTTGTACTTGTTTTGTTCTTATTTGGGTTTATAGTCCCAAATATGACAGTCGTCCTCAACACCACCATCCGCCCGGACGTGCTGCGTGGCCGCGGCGCCGTCTCCAATGCCGTGGGGCGGTTTGAAAAGCAGACCCGCGTGCTGCTGGATGACGGCTGGGACGATGGCTGGCGCGCCGACGACGATACCCCTGCCCCGCTGCGTACCGAGGTCATCCACGACGCCACCCGCACCATCATCGCGCGCAACAAGTCGCCGGACATTTCCTTCGACCAGTCGATCAATCCCTATCGGGGCTGCGAGCATGGCTGCATCTATTGCTTCGCCCGTCCCAGCCACGCCTATCTGGGCATGTCGCCCGGCGTGGATTTTGAATCCCGCCTGTTTGCCAAGCCCAATGCGGCCTCGCTGCTGGCCAAGGAGCTGAGCGCCCCCGGCTATGTCCCCAAGGTGATCGCCATGGGCACCAACACCGATCCATACCAGCCGCTGGAAAAGAAGATGCGCATCACGCGCTCCATCCTGGAAGTGCTGCGCGACTTTCGCCATCCCGTCGCCATCGTCACCAAGTCGCCGCTGATCCTGCGCGACCTGGATATCCTGTCCGACATGGCGTCGATGGGCCTGGCCAAGGCGGCGCTGTCCATCACCACCCTGGACCGCCGCCTGGCGCGCGCGATGGAGCCGCGCGCCGGCACGCCGCAACGCCGCCTGCAGGCCATCCAGGGACTGTCCGATGCCGGGATACCGGCCGGGGTGATGTTCGCCCCCGCCATTCCGGCGCTGAACGATCATGAAATGGAAGCGGTGCTGAGCGCCGCGGCCGGCTATGGCGCGCGCAGCGCCGGCTATGTGCTGTTGCGCCTGCCTTTGGAGATCAAGGACCTGTTCCGCGAATGGCTGGAGGTGAATGCTCCCGACCGCGCCAAGCATGTCATGACCCTGGTGCGCCAGATGCGCGGCGGCAAGGATTATGACGCCAACTGGAACACCCGCATGACCGGCACCGGGCCTTACGCCCAGGTGATGGCGCGCCGCTTCCACATGGCGGTGAAGCGGCTGGGGCTGAACCTGCCTTCGGCGCCGCTTGCCGTCCACAAGTTCAAGCGCCCGTCCCGGCTTGGCGACCAGCTCGTCCTGTTCTAACCATTGGGGGATGCCCCATTACATCTACGAGTCGCGCCTGCTGAAGGCCCATGCCGGTCCGGCCCCTCTGCGCATCTGCGGCGTAGATGAAGCCGGGCGCGGACCGCTGGCCGGTCCGGTGGTCGCGGCGGCCGTGATCCTGGAACGCGGCCGCATCCCCAAGGGGCTGAACGATTCCAAGCAGCTTTGCGAGGAAGACCGCGAAGACCTGTTTCCCCGTATCATGGAAATGGCGGTGGCGGTCGGCGTCGGTGAAGCCAGCGTGGACGAGATTGACTTGGTGAACATCCGCCAGGCGACGCACCTGGCCATGGCGCGCGCAGTGCGGGCGCTGTCCGTCGCTGCCGAATTCGCGCTGGTGGACGGCAATGACGCACCGGCCCTGCCCTGCAAGTGCGACACGCTGATCAAGGGTGACGGACGCAGCGTGTCCATCGCCGCCGCCTCGATCATCGCCAAGGTGACGCGCGACCGGCTGATGGTGCGGCTGCATGACGAGCATCCGCACTACAACTGGAAGAGCAACAAGGGCTATGGCACGCCTGATCATTATTCCGGACT
>CANGRN010000136.1 GCA_947455695.1 Alphaproteobacteria bacterium | reverse complement strand
GGGGATGGGGCTGATACGGAAACCGCCGAAAGGGATCGCTGAACGGCGTCAAGCCGAGCGGCGGCGGGTCATATGGGGCAGCTGGATCGCGCATCTGGACGGCACCAATGCCGTCAAGTGCCAGACCAAGGACATCAGCGTCGCCGGCGCCCGCGTCCATCTGAGCGAACAACGGGCCGTCCCGTCATCGGTGTATTTTTTCAATCTGCGCGACCGCTTGGTCTATGAGGCCGTTGTCGCCTGGCGAAACCTGCCCGAGATCGGATTGCAGTTCGGCAAGGTCTATCGCTTCGTCGAAGCCCCGACCACCGAAATTGCACACGTGATCAAGAACATCACGCTGTAGCGCAAAAGCCTTGCTCAGGCCGCGCTTCGCTCATCCACCTGTTCCAGGTAAGCCACCACGCTCCTGACATGGTCCCAGCGATCCCGCTTTTCGAGATCACCCAGCGACAGCGCCCTGCTCGATTGCAGCGATGCCTGAAGCCTGGCGCGCGGGCCGTAAAGCTTACGCAGCCGCATGGCTTCATAGTATAATTCCAGCTCGTGCATGATCGTTTACCAACCGATTTTATGGGGGGCGCTGCGGGCGGGAGCATGATCTGTATCAATGCGGAACGAAATCTGACGCATAACGTGCACCCCGGTGAAGTTCTGGTGGAACTTCGCAACCGCCATGCCAACCCTCCGCAGCCGGGATGAATCAGGGTGAAACCGATCTTGTCGAACATCGCAGCGGTTCTGACGCTGTTCGCGATCATCGCCTCGCCGGCCCATGCAGGCCCTCCCTTCGTCACGGACGATCCTGAACCGGTCGATCTGGGCCATTGGGAGGTTTACGGCTTCACGGCCGGGACGCATGTGCGGGGCGATACCGGCGGCACGCTGGCGGGCCTTGAGGTCAATTACGGCGCCGCCCCCGACTTGCAGCTTCACGTCATTGCGCCGCTGGCGTTTGACAATCCGGGTGGAAGCGCCACGCAAGTGGGACCCGGCGACCTGGAGCTTGGTGCGAAGTACCGGCTTGTCACCCCGGGCGAGGATGACTGGTACCCGCAAGTGGGAATATTCCCCCTCCTGGAAGTCCCGACGGGCGACGCGCAACGCGATCTGGGCGCCGGCAAGATGCGGGCTTTTCTTCCCGTCTGGCTCCAGAAGGATTTCGGCGACTGGACTACCTATGGCGGCGGCGGGTTCTGGCGCAATCCCGGCCTGGGCAATCAGGATTACTGGTTCGCGGGATGGCTATTGCAGAACCAGGTGTCCAAAAGCCTTGCCCTGGGCGTGGAGGTTTTTCACCAGACCGCGGATACCATTGGCGGCGGGGATGTCACCGGCTTCAACGTGGGCGGCATCTATGAATTCAACGAGCATTATCACCTGCTGTTTTCCGGTGGCCGGGGCCTGCAGAACGCCGCGCTCGCAAACCAGGTGTCCTATTACCTCGCCATCCAATCGACCTTCTGATGCCCGACCGGCCCGCCACGACGGCCGGGGCTGTGGCTGCCGGTCCCGTTGATCTGGATCAATGCGCCGTATCCGAATATCTTCAATTCTGAAAAAGCAGCAAGGATAAGGCGAAAACAGATGGAACCCGTGCGCTATTCGGCCGTCGCCAGGGCATTGCACTGGCTGATCGCTGGACTGATCGTGGCGGCATTCGTCCTGGGGTTGACGGTGGACGATTTCCCAAAGCCCTATGTTTCAGCGGTCGTGAATGTCCACTCCTTGCTGGGACTGGCCATCATCGTGCTGACGCTCGTTCGCCTGGGATGGCGGTTGACCCACCAGCCTCCTGCCCTCCCCGCGGAAACAAGCGCCCTGATCCGCCGTGCATCACACCTGGTCCATCAGCTGCTTTATCTCCTGATGCTCTTGGTGCCGATGATCGGAATTCCGACCCTGCTTTATCGCGGCCGCGGGATCGACTTCGGTGTCTTTCAAATGCCTCCGATGTTCGCTAGGACACCCGAAATATTCCATCCGCTGACGGATGTGCACGGTTACGCGGCTTATGCGCTTGTCGCCCTTGCGCTCGGCCACGTGGCTGCGGGCCTGTATCACCAGTTTATCCTCAAGGACGATCTGCTGTCACGCATGGCAGCCGACCGGCGCTGAAGGCCAGGCCCCGCCCCGGATGGCGACAGCACCGGTCTCCGTGGTGTAGACTGGGTAATGTCTCCAATGCCAATCGAAAGACGGAAGCGTGGACAATGCGGCGATTGGCGATGGGCTAAGCTCTTCTGAAGCAGCCGCGCGCCTCAAGACGTTCGGCCCCAATGAGCTTCCCAATCCGGACCGCCGCAATTTCGCGCGCATTGCCTTCGATGTCGTGCGCCAGCCCATGTTCGCACTGCTTCTGGGCGGCGGCGCCGTGTACCTCCTCCTGGGCGAGCCGATCGACGCCTTTGTCCTGGCGCTTTTTGCCACCCTGTCCGTATCCATCAGCATCATCCAGGAAACACGGAGCGAGCATGTCCTGGAGTCCCTCCGCAGCCTTGCCAGCCCAAGGGCCACGGTGGTTCGCGACGGAACACGCCGGCGCATAGCCGGCCGCGACGTGGTGCCGGGCGACATCATGTGCCTGGCGGAAGGCGACCGCGTTCCGGCGGACGCCATCCTGCTCGAAGGCGACGATCTGCTGGCCGACGAATCCCTGCTCACCGGTGAATCGGTGCCGGTTCGCAAAAAGGCGGCGGCAACGGATATTCCCTGGGGCGTTCCGGGCGGCGACGATCTGCCTTTTGCCTTTGCCGGCACCCTGATCGCGCGGGGCGCGGGCACTGCGCGCGTCGTTGCGACCGGCGTTCGTTCCGAGATGGGAAAAATCGGCCAGGCCCTGCAGGGCATCACGCTGGAGCAGCCGAAACTGCAGGCGCAATTGCGCTGGCTGGTCCGGGATTTTGCCATTGTGGGGATCGCGGTCGCCGCATTGGCGGTCCTGCTGTTCGGGCTGTTGCGGGGCTCCTGGCTTCAGGCGGCCCTGGGCGGCATCGCGATCGGCATGTCCGTCCTGCCCGAGGAAATCCCCCTTGTCCTGGCCGTATTCATGGCCATGGGCGCCTGGCGCATTTCGCGGGCACGCGTGCTGACGCGGCGCGCCGCGGCCATCGAGACATTGGGCTCTGCGACCGTGCTTTGCACCGACAAGACAGGCACCCTGACCGAAAACCGGATGCGCGTCGCCCTCATTGTCTCCGGCGATGCCTGCTGGCGCGCCGATACCGGGGCTGCGCTCGAGGGCAAACTCCGCGCGGTGCTGCATGCGGCGGTGGGCGGCAGCGCGCCCGTTCCCACCGATCCGATGGACCGCGCCCTGCACGAGACCGCCGCGCTTGTCGAGCCGGCGGCGCCCCGGGAGTTGCTCCAGACGCATGGCCTGCGCCCCGACCTCTTTGCCACCACCAACATCTGGCGCCAGGATGATCGCGGTACCGTCAGGGCATCCGCCAAGGGCGCCCCGGAAGCCATTGCCGACTTGTGCCACCTTCCCCGGCCGAACCGCGACAAGCTGCTCCAAACCGTCGACCAGTATGCCGCACAGGGCTTTCGGCTGCTGGCCGTGGCGGACGCCGAATTCGTATCAACGGACGGCGTTCTGCCCGCGTCCCAGCGCGATATCCCGTTCCGCTATGTCGGTCTCGTGGGATTTGCCGATCCGCTGCGCGCAACCGTTCCCGCGGCGGTCAGAGAATGCAGGGCGGCCGGCGTGCGCGTTGTGATGATCACCGGCGATTATCCGGCGACGGCGCGCGCGATAGCAACCCAGGCCGGCATCGATGCCGGCGCGGTGCTTTCGGGCGACGAACTGGAAGCCTTGAGCGATGAGGCGCTCGCCGCCACCATGAAGACGACCTCCGTCTTCGCGCGCATCCGCCCCCAGCAGAAACTGCGGCTGGTCGAAGCGCTCAAGCGCGACGGCGAGATCGTCGCCATGACAGGAGACGGCGTCAACGACGCCCCCGCGATGAAGGCGGCCCATATCGGCATTGCGATGGGCGGCCGGGGCACGGATGTCGCGCGCGAGGCCAGCTCGCTGGTCCTGCTGGACGATGATTTTGCGTCCATCGTGGCAACCATCCGGCTGGGCCGCCGGATTTATGACAATTTGCGCAAGGCCATTCAGTATATCGTCGCGGTTCACATCCCCATCGCGGGCCTGGCATTGCTTCCCCTGCTGTCCGGCCTGCCCATGATGCTGATGCCAATCCAGATCGCGCTTCTGGAAATGGTTATCGATCCCGCCTGCTCGGTGGTTTTCGAGGCCGAGGCCGAGGAGAAAGACGTGATGAATCGCCCTCCCCGCAAACCGAACGCCCCGGTCCTGTCGCGCGGAACGGCATTGTGGGCAGCCATGCAGGGACTTGCCGCCCTGGCCATCGTTGCGATGGCGCTGTTCCTGGGGGCGCGGTTCGGCCTGCCCGAGAATGACCTGCGCGCCTTCGTGTTTGCCGTCCTTGTCTTAATGAACATCGGCCTGATTATCGTGAACCGGTCGTTCCGCTCCTCGCTGGGGGAGGCATTGCTGCGCCCAAACCGCACATTGTGGGCTTTGATCGCCGCCGTGCTCGTCGTGCTGGGCACGGGGCTCTACTGGGCGCCGGCGCAGGCGCTATTCCATTTCGGGCCTCTGCATCCTGATGACCTGGCGGTCTGCATCCTGGCCGGCGCGATCTTGATCGGCGTCCTGGAAATGGCAAAGCGATTTTTGCTGGTTGAACGCACCGCCGTTTGACAGCCGGTGAATGCGGCGCGTTACCTGCTCACGCGCACGTTGGTGATCTGCTTGGTGATGTCGGCAAAAGCCGTGGCTATCTGGCTAGACGATGTCCGGTGGAAATATTTCGAGCTGTCGGTAGCACAATTCCGCAGCGGGCTGGAATTGCCGCGCCGAATGGCGTGACGCAAAATCGACGCCCGATGCCGCGCGCAAGCTTGAAGATGCAATTCTCAATCACGCCCATTGGGAATGTTCCAAAGATTGTTGGGACCGGAACTATCAAGCCGGCAAATGCGCGCCGTTCCGTATTTCAGGCTGCGCCATGGCGGATCGCAGTCACGGGGACCCTCATTTCGGATGGCGCCGGCATGGGCAAATCAGACTATCAAGGTGCGGCGCCCTTTGGACCCCTTTATGCCCCCAGCTTCCATTCGCGATCATTTGGGCCTTGAAGAGGTGCTGGCCCGCGTCATCGCCCTGGGCCATCACAGTGGCGAGGACCAGGCCGGCCAGGGCCGTGTCACGATCGCCAGTCTGATGGACGTTATCGGCGAGCGCTCCTTCGGCCCGCTGCTGCTGGTGCCCAGCCTCATCGCGCTGTCGCCGGTGGGCGCGGTG
>CANGRN010000135.1 GCA_947455695.1 Alphaproteobacteria bacterium | reverse complement strand
GGCGGCGAGGCGGCGGTCACCGTCTGCGACATCAACCAGCAGATGCTGGGGGAAGGGGTTCGCCGCGCCGAAGAAAAAGGCGAGGGCGCCATCGAGTGGGTGTGCGGCAATGCCGAAAGCCTGCCGTTCCCTGACGCGCATTTTGATTGCTACACCATCGCTTTCGGCATCCGGAACGTCACCCACATCGACCGGGCGCTGTTGGAAGCGCGGCGGGTGCTGAAACCGGGCGGTCGCTTTCTGTGCCTGGAGTTTTCCAAGGTGGAAGTGCCGGGGCTCGACACCTTGTACGACGCCTATTCCTTCAAGCTGATGCCCAAGATTGGCGGCCTGGTGGCCAAGGATGAAGAGTCCTATCGCTACCTGGCTGAAAGCATCCGCCGCTTCCCGCCCCAGGCGAAATTCGCCCAGATGATCACCGAAGCCGGGCTGGAGCAGGTGAAGGTCAGAAATCTCTCCGGCGGCATCGCCGCCATGCATTCGGCCTGGCGTATCTGATGAGTGCTGTTTCCAGTTTCTTGCGTCTGCTGCACGCCGCCTGGTTGCTGGCCGGACCGGCGCGGGCCTTCCGCGCAGGAAGCGCCGACGCGGGCATCAAGCTGAGCGGGGCGCTGGAAAAGCTGGGGCCCGCCTATATCAAGCTGGGCCAGATGCTGGCGACCCGGCCCGACATTGTGGGCCCGCAAATGGCCTCGGCGCTCGAACACTTGCAGGATCGCTTGCCGCCTTTCCCGGAAAGCGCCGCGCGCGCCGAGATCGCCCGCGCCTTCGGCAAGCCGGTGGAGGCATTGTTCTCCAGCTTTGGAGCCGCCATGGCGGCTGCCTCCATCGCCCAGGTGCACCGGGCCCAGACCAGCGACAACCCGCCGGTGCGGGTGGCGGTGAAGATCTTGCGCCCCGGCATCCGCGAGCAGTTCACGCGCGACCTTCAGGCGCTGGCCTATTTCGCACGCACGGCCGAGGCCTGGTCCGCCGAGGCGCGGCGTCTGCGCTTCACTGCCATTGTCGCGACCCTGGCGGACTCGGTGGCGCTGGAACTGGATCTGCGCATGGAAGCGGCGGCGGCAGGTGAGCTGTATGAAAGCACCAAGGGCGAAGCGGAATTCCGCGTGCCCCATATCGACTGGACCCGCACGTCCGCCAGCGTGCTGACCAGCGAATGGATTGACGGCATTCCCTTGCGCGACACCGCGGCAATCGCCGCCGCGGGCCGTGACCCCAAGCAGGTGGCGGTGCTGGTGATGCGCAGCTTCCTGACCCAGGCGCTGCGCGACGGCTATTTCCACGCCGACATGCATCCGGGCAACCTGTTCATCGATGCGCAGGGCCGGCTGGCGGCGGTGGATTTCGGCATCATGGGCCGGCTGGATGCGGGCATGCGCCGCTTCATGGCCGGCACGCTCGCCGGTTTTTTGCAGCGCGATTACCGCAAGGTGGCCGAGCTGCATTACGAATTCGCCTTTGTCCCGCCGCATCATCCCATCGAGACATTTGCGCAGGCCATGCGCGCGGTGGGCGAGCCGATCTTTGGCAAAAGCGCGCGCGAGGTTTCCATCGCGCGCCTGCTGGGCCAGCTGTTCGAGACCACGCGGCGCTTCGACATGCAGGCCCAGCCGCAGCTGGTACTTCTTCAAAAGACCATGGTGGTGGTGGAAGGCGTCTGCCGCGGGCTGGATCCGGACTTCGACATCTGGGAGGCCGCGCGCCCCGTCGCCGAACGCTGGGTCGCCGACAATATGGGCCCGGAAGCGGCACTGACCCGCGCCGGCGAAACCTTCGGCGCGCTGGGCAAGCTGGCCCAGGACCTGCCGCAACTGGTCAAGAATGCGGAGGAACTGTCCCAGATGGTGGCCGAAGGCGGGGTACGCCTGCATCCCGATACCGCCCGCGCCATTGCCGCCGAACAGGAACGCCAAAGCCGGCCGTGGCGTGTCGCCGTGGTCGTGCTGACCGTTGTGATCGTGCTGGGGCTGCTTCTACAGCGGTTTCTTTGACAGGATCGCGAAGCGCGTCGTGAGCGTCGCCGCCGCGATCAGCAGTCCGAACGCCAGCCCCAGCCAGATGCCGAAGCCTTTCAGGCCCAGCGGAAACGCCAGGATCAGGCACATGGGCGCGCCGGCCAGCCAATAGGAAGCGCCGGCCAGCCACATCGGCCCGCGCGCATCCTTCAGGCCGCGCAGGCTCATGGAAGCGGCGACCTGGATGCCGTCCACCAGCTGGAAGGCGGCGGCGACGGCCAGGAAACTGACCGCCAGCGCCAGCACGTCTGCGTTCTCCGGAATGTCCGGCAGCCACAGGCTGGCGATTTCGCGCGGCCACAAGAGCAGCACCAGCGCGGCGCAGCACATGAAAAGCGCCGCCATGCCAATGGCGGTGAAGCCGGCGCGCCGGGCGGCGATGGCATCGCCGGCGCCCGCCGCCATGCCGACCCGCACGGTCGCCGCCAGCCCGATGCCCAGCGGGATCATGAAGGTGAGGGAGGGAATGGTGATGGCGATCTGGTGCGCCGCCAGCGACGACAGGCCGATCACGCCCATCGCCAGCGCTGCGCCGTTGAACAACGCCACTTCGAACACCATGGTGATGCCGATGGGCAGGCCCAGCCGGAACAGTTCGGCAAAGCTTTGCCGGTGCCATTGCCACAACCGGTGCAGGATGCGGTAGCGCTTCAGGGCGGGAACCGCCAGGCACACCGCCAGCATCGCGACGAAGCTGAAGATGTTGGAACTGGCGCTCGCCAGGCCCGCGCCATACAGGCCCATCTTGGGAAAACCGAAATGGCCGAAGATCAGCGCATAGTCGAAACCGGCATTCCACAACACCGCCGCGCCCATCACCACCAAGGGCGGGACGGCGCGGCTGAGCGCGGTGGAAAAGCTGCGCAGCACCTGGAACGCCATGGCGAAGGGGAGCCCCCAGGCCAGGCCCGACATGAAGATGGCGGCGTCCGAGGCCAGCATGGGCTCCTGGCCCAGCGCGGTGAGAATGGGACGGGTGAAGATCAGCACAGCCAGCAGCGGCAGCGAGATCAGCGCCACCGACCACAGGCCCATGCGCACCGCGATGCGCACTTCGCGTTGATCGCGTTGCTTGGGCGCTAAAGCGCCCGTTGAATTATTGGCGCGCGACGCGCGCCGGGGGCCCGCGATATGCGCGCCCTGGACATGGGCGATCACCGGCGACACCGCCATCGGCAGCCCGCTGCCCAGCAGCCAGCACATGAAATAGATGGTGTTGCCCAGAGCGGCCGCCGCCAGCGCCCGGTTGCTGAAATGACCCAGCATGATGGTGTCGGTGGCCAGGATCACCATCTGTGCGAGCTGGGTGGCGGCCATGGGCACCGCCAGGCGCAGCAGCTCGCGCGCCTCCAGCAGCCAGGCATGGTGGCGACCGGCAGGGATCACAGGTCCCAGATCGGCAAGATGGTCCGTCATGCGCGAGCCCATAGCACGGGACCGCGACGAAGGCGCGTCCAGCCGCTATAAAAAGCCATGCAACCTTGGAACATCGCCCATCGCGGCGGCGCCCAGCTGATGCCGGAAAACACGCTGGCGGCGTTTGCCGATGCGGTTGCACGCGGCTGCGACGGCGCCGAACTGGACGTGCAACGGACGGCCGACGGCAGGATCGTGGTGCATCATGATTTCCGGCTGAAGGCGGACCTGGCGCGCAAGGATGGCGCTTGGCTGACCGAGCCGGGCCCGCGCATCAAGGACCTGACAGGAGATGAGTTGCGACACTTCGATGTCGGCACGGCGCGCCCCGGGAGCGATTATGCGCGCACCCATCCGCTGCTGAAACCGTTGGACGCTCCGGTGCCATCGCTGGAAGAAGTGATGACGCTGGTGGGGCGCGGCTTCAAATTGTTCGTCGAACTGAAATGCGATGGGAGCGATGACAGCGCCGATCCGGTAGCGCTGGCCGATGCCGTCCATGAGATTTGCGCCGGGCGGGACAATATCCTCTTTGTCGGCTTCGACTGGCGGGCCCTGGCGCGCATTCGCCGGTGCGACCCGGGCGCGCAATGCTGGTTCACAACTGACAGGTTGTCGGGCGATGCGCGGCCAGTGATCGAGTCCATTGCAACCGCTGGCGGGCAGGGGTGGTTTGCCCACTTCGCGGACGCCACGCCGGACAACATCGCCACGGCGCGGGCCGCGGGCCTCAAGGTTGGCGCCTGGACCGTCAACGAAACCGCCGACATGCGCCGGCTAATGGACCTGGACGCGATATGTACCGACCGTCCCGACCTGCTGGCTGGGCTTTTATAGCCGCACGGGAACTTTCCCCGGAACTGCGGGTTTAACAGGCAGATTTCACGGGAGGTATTTCATGCCGCTTCTGACCATTGTTGTCGTGCTTATTGTCGTCGGCGTGCTGCTGTGGCTCGTCAACACCTACATTCCCATGGACGGCAAGATCAAATCCATCCTCAACGCGGTCGTCGTGATCGCGGTGGTTATCTGGCTGTTGCAGGCCTTCGGCGTGTTGGGCGATCTCGGCGCTATTCGCGTCGGGAAGTAGCGCCGTCCGGCCGCTCGCCTAAGCTCGCGGCGTTATTCACTCGAAATGGTCCGCTGGACCATTTCGTCGGTAATTCGGCAAAGCCGAATTACCGACCGCTCATAACCCCTCGAAAAGAGCAGTCGACAGGTAGCGTTCCGCAAAGCTCGGGATGATCGCGACGATCGTCTTGCCGGCATTTTCGGGGCGCGCCCCCACTTCCAGCGCCGCGGCAATCGCCGCGCCCGAGGAAATGCCCACCGGAATGCCTTCCTCGCGCGCCGCGCGGCGGGCGGTTTCCAGCGCCGTCTCGTTGGAGATGGTGATGACTTCGTCGATCACCTTGCGGTCCAGGATGGCGGGCACAAAGCCGGCGCCGATGCCCTGGATCTTGTGCGGGCCGGGCGCGCCGCCCGACAGCACGGGGGAATCTTCCGGCTCCAGCGCGATCATCTTCACCGAAGGCTTTTTCGCCTTCAGCACCTGGCCCACGCCGGTGATGGTGCCGCCGGTGCCCACGCCCGAAATCACGATGTCCACCTTGCCGTCGGTGTCGTTCCAGATTTCCTCGGCCGTGGTCTGGCGATGGATTTCCGGATTGGCCGGGTTCTCGAACTGCTGCGGGATCACGGCGCCGGGATGGGCGGCCACCAGCTCATGGGCGCGGGCGATGGCGCCCTTCATGCCCTTGGCGGCTTCGGTCAACTCGATCTGCGCCCCCAGGATCATCAGCATCTTGCGCCGTTCCAGCGACATGCTTTCGGGCATCACCAGGATCAGCTTGTAGCCCTTGGATGCCGCCACGAAAGCCAAGGCGATGCCAGTGTTGCCGCTGGTCGGCT
>CANGRN010000134.1 GCA_947455695.1 Alphaproteobacteria bacterium | reverse complement strand
GACGATCCCCACCGGGTGCGCGGCCTGCGCTCCAAGCCGTTCGACGGCGAAGGCGTGGCCAATGCCCGCCGCGCCTTCATCGAAAATGGCAGGCTGACCAGCTGGATCCTGGAATGCGCCAGCGCCCGGCAGTTGGGACTTGAGACCACCGGCCATGCCGCGCGCGGCACCGGTGGTCCGCCGTCACCCTCCTCCACCAACCTTTATCTGGAGGCGGGCACGCTGTCGGTGAAAGACCTGATTGCCGACATCAAGCAGGGCTTCTACGTCACCGAGCTGATGGGCATGGGCGTGAACGGCGTCACCGGCGATTACTCCCGGGGCGCCGCCGGTTTCTGGATCGAGAATGGCCAGATCGCCTTCCCCGTCTCGGAAGTCACCATCGCGGGCAACCTCAAAGACATGTTCGCCAGCCTGGTGCCGGCCAGCGACCTGGAATTCCGCCATGGGGTCAATTCACCGACCGTGCGCATCGAAGGCATGACCCTTGCCGGCGCGTGAGGATCTTGCGCTTCTGGAAGACACCGTCCGCGAGGCCGGGCATATCGCGCGCAGCTTCTATGGCGGCGACTACAAGCAGTGGAACAAGGAAGGCGGCAGCCCCGTCACCGAAGCCGATTTGGCGGTGGACCGGTTTCTTTTCCAGACGCTGATCGGGGCGCGGCCCGACTATGGCTGGCTGTCGGAAGAAACCATAGACGATCCGTTGCGGCTGCAGCGGCGCACCGTCTTCGTCATCGATCCCATCGACGGAACCGTGGCCTTTCTCAAGAACCGGCCGCACTTCACCATCTGCGCCGGGATTGTGGTAGACGGACGGCCGGTTTGCGGCGTGGTCTACAATCCCATCAGCGACGAGATGTATTCGGCACGGCTGGGGGACGGCGCGCATCGCAATGGAACACCCATTCATGTGGGCGCGCGAGATGTGTTGCAGGACTGCGCCATGCTGGGCGACCGCACCCAGCTTTCGGCGGCGCCCTTCCCGCCCATGCATGTGCAGAACCGCAACTCGGTCGCCTATCGCGTCGTGCTGGTGGCGGACGGCAGCGCCGATGCCAGCGTCAGCCTGACCCCCAAACGCGACTGGGACCTGGCCGCCGCCGACATCATCCTGTCGGAAGCCGGCGGCCGCCTGACCGACTGCCACGGCGAAGCGCTGGTCTACAACCGGCCGGTGACCAAGCAGGCCAGCCTGGTCGCCGCCAATCCGCCGCTCAGTAACGAGATCCTTACGCTCCTGCGACAATAAGAGAATTGAGCGCCGCCGCCCGTTCGGGCTTCAATGGTGCGGCGCAACGAAAGTGAATCCCATGCCCGATTCCCAGCAGCTTCTGCATTTTGTGTTCGGCGGCGAGCTGAAGGACACCCAGGTCGTCGAGTTCAAGGACCTGTCCAAGCTGGACTTTG
Source organism: Alphaproteobacteria bacterium (assembly GCA_947455695.1). Classification (GTDB taxonomy): domain Bacteria; phylum Pseudomonadota; class Alphaproteobacteria; order Micropepsales; family Micropepsaceae; genus Rhizomicrobium. Next base: position 3,960 of record CANGRN010000134.1, on the reverse strand, counting down.
TCGGCATGTACCCCAATTTCGCCGAGGCCAAGAAGGCCTGGCGCGCCAAGGCCCAGGCCACGGTGGACAATGCCCAGATGCGCTATTTCGTGGTCCATATGCACCGGCTGATGGAACCCGAGGACGATCACCACCACTAACCATCTGGCCCCAAAAGGCTTTTTGCCTGAGCTGCCCCCGCATGCTACAGCACGGGCGCATGAGTTCCGCCTCGCCCACCCAGAATATAGCCGCCGTGACCCGCCGCCTGCTGCGCGACTATGTCCGCGGCGAATGGGGCCTGTTGCTGCTGGCCGTCCTCTGCATGCTGCTGACCAGCGCGATCAGCGGGCTGGTGCCGCTGATGGTCAACTACGAGATCAAGCTGATCTTCCTGCGCCGCCAGGCCGAGCTGCTGCTGCCGTTGTCGGCGGCGGTGGGCGGTGTCGTGGTGTTGCGCGCCATCACCCTGTTCTTCGGCCGCATGTGGCTGGACTCGCTGGGCGAGCGCACCGTGGCCACCGCCCAGCGCGACATGTTCGGGCGGCTGATCCGCCGCGACCTGGCCGATCTCAATGCGGTCCATTCGGGCCAGTTCGTTTCCAACTTCCTCTATGACGCCCAGCTGATGCGCGACGGCCTGACCCAGGGCGTCGCCGCCATCTTCCTGGAAGCGGTGCAGCTGGTGGTCTTCCTGGCCTATGTGCTGATCAGCGACTGGCAGCTGGGCGCATTGGCGCTGATCATCCTGCCGGGTGTGGCCTGGGCCATGGAACGGCTGGGCGGTTCGATGCGCCGCGCCGCCACCCGCGGCATGCGCGAGACCGGCGATCTGTCGGTGGTGCTGTCCGAGGCGATGGATGGCCGCCGCATCATCAAGGCCTATGGCCTGGAAGCCCATAGCGTGGCGCGGGTGAATGCGCGGCTGAAATCACGGCTGGGAACGCTGCTGAAGGCGGTGCGATTGCGCGCGGCGGCTGCGCCCGTCACCGATCTGTTTCTGGGCGCGGTGGTGAGCCTGGTGCTGTTCGCGGCCGGCTGGCAGAGCCTGCACGGCCAGATCACCCTCAACGCCTTTGCCGGATTCCTCACCGCCCTTCTGCTGGCGCAGCAGCCTTTGCGAAACCTGTCACAGCTCTGGCCCACCGCATCGGCGGGCATCGCCGCCACCGAACGCATATTCGCCGCCATCGATGCACGCCCCAGCATCGTCAACCGTCCCGGCGCCGTGGCGCTGGTGCCCAGGGGCGGCGCGGTCACCTTTCAGGGTGTCGGATTCCATTACCAGGCCGACGCCGCGCCCACCCTGTCGGACGTCACGATGGATGTCGCCGCCGGCGCAAAAATCGCGCTGGTTGGTCCCTCCGGCGCCGGCAAGAGCACCATCTTCAACCTGCTGCTGCGCTTCTATGATGTGAACAGCGGGACCATCGCCATCGACGGCCAGGACATTCATGGCGTGACCCTGGAAAGCCTGCGCGCGGCCATCGGCGTGGTCACCCAGGAAGCGCTGCTGTTCGACGAAAGCATCGCCGACAATATCGCGCTGGGCAAACCGGGCGCCTCGCTGGGCGAAATCAAGGCGGCGGCGCGCAATGCCGCGGCGCACGACTTCATCGCGGCCATGCCCGAAGGCTATGACACCAGGGTGGGCGAAGGGGGCCTGAAACTGTCCGGGGGCCAGCGCCAGCGCATCGCCATCGCCCGCGCCATGCTGCGCAACGCGCCCATCCTTCTTCTGGACGAGGCCACCAGCGCGCTGGATGCCGAATCCGAACGCCAGGTGCAGGAAGCGCTGGCCCGCCTGATGAAGGGGCGCACCACCATCGTCATCGCCCATCGTCTTTCCACCGTGGTGGATGCAGACCGCATCTATGTGGTGGACAAGGGCCGCATCGCCCAGGCCGGCAGCCATGCCGAGCTGCTGGCGGCGGACGGCCTGTATGCGAACCTGTATCGCCACAATCTGGAAGACGTTCGATGAGTCTTCCCTTTGGCCTGCGCGCATGGCGCGTGTTGACCGGCATGGCCTCGCCGTTTGCGCGACTGCTGCTGCGCCGCAGGGCCACCCGCGACAAGGAAGACTGGACGCGGCTGAACGAGCGGCTGGGCATGGCCGGACTGGCGCGGCCCGAAGGCCGGCTGGTCTGGATCCATGGCGCCAGCGTGGGTGAAAGCCTCTCGGCCCTGCCCCTGATCGCAAAGCTGCTGGAACATGCCAACGTGCTGGTGACCAGCGGCACCGTCACCAGCGCCGCCATGATGGGCCAGCGCCTGCCGCCCCCAAATGGCGATCATGTCGCGTTGCACCAGTTCGTGCCGCTGGACATGCCCGGCGCAGTGAACCGCTTTCTCGACCACTGGAAGCCCGATGCCGGCCTGTTCGTGGAATCCGACCTGTGGCCCAACCTGATCCTGGGCGCGGCATCGCGAGGGGTGAAGCTGGCGCTGGTCAATGCCCGCATCTCGGCGCGCTCGGCCGAGCGCTGGGGCTGGGCCAGGCAAAGCATGAAACGATTGCTGTCGGCCTTCGACATGGTGCTGGCCCAGGACGAGGATGGCGCGGAACGCTTTCGCGCGCTGGGCGCGCGCCATGTCCAGATGGTGGGCAGCCTAAAGGCCGACGCCCCGCCGCTGCCCTGCGATGAAGACGCCCTGGCCGAACTGCGCCGGCAGATCGGCAACCGGCCGCTGCTGCTGGCGGCCCAGACCCATCCGGGCGAAGATGAAACGGTCCTTCCCGCGCATGACCTTTTGCGCGGACGCTTTCCCGACCTGCTGACCATCCTGGTGCCGCGCCACACCGCGCGCGCCGCCGATATCGAGATGCTGTGCGGCAGCCGCGCCACCAAACGCCGTTCCAGTGGCGACAGGATTTCTCCCCAGACCGCCGTCTATATCGCCGACACGATGGGCGAGCTGGGATTGTTCTACCGTCTCACCCGCTTCTGTTTCCTGGGCGGCACGCTGGTGCCGCTGGGCGGGCACAATGTGCTGGAGCCGGCGGCGCTGCATTGCGCCGTGCTGGCCGGTCCCAACACCGCCAGTGCACCGCGCGCCTATGAAGCGGTGCTGGAGGCCCAGCAGTTCGGGCTTGTCACCTCCAGCGCCGACATCGCGCGCGAGGCGGGACGCTTGCTGGAAAATCCCGCCATGGCGATGGCGGCAGGCGATGCGGCGGCGCGCGGCGCGGCCACCCAGTCCGGCGCGGTGGCGCGCACCGCGGCAGCGCTGGCGGCGATGCTCGATGCGCGCGCCTGATTTCTGGCAAGGACGGAGCATGACGGCGGTGCTGCTGGCGCCGCTGGGCTGGCTCTATGGCGCCAGCGTGGCCTTCAAGGCGCGCACCGCCAGGCCCTTTGATCCGGGCTTGCCGGTTGTCTGTGTCGGCAATCTCACCGCCGGCGGCAGCGGCAAGACGCCCATCGCCATCGCCATCGCCGAGATGCTGCGCGCCAGGGGGCACAAGCCTTATTTCCTCACCCGCGGTTATGGCGGCAGTGAACGCGGCCCGGCCCTGGCGTCGCGCGGCCACAGCGCCGCGGTGATGGGCGATGAAGCCCTGCTGCTGGCGCGCACCGCACCCACCATCGTGGCGCGTGATCGCGCCGCCGGTGCGCGGCTGGCGAAGGAAAAAGGCGCCACCGTCATCGTGATGGATGACGGTCACCAGAACTTCTCGATTGCCAAGACGCTGTCGCTGGTGGTGGTGGATGGCGAAACCGGTTTCGGCAATGGCTATCAGATTCCCGCCGGCCCCCTGCGCGAACCGGTGGCGCAGGGCCTGGCCCGCGCCGATGCGGTGATATTTGTCGGAGACGGCGCACCCGATCTGGGTGGTTACAGCGGCCCGGTGCTGCGCGCCCATCTCAAGGCCGAGGGCGATGCGTTTGCGGGCAAGACCGTGTTCGCCTTTGCCGGCATCGGACGGCCCGAGAAATTCTTCGCCTCGCTGGAAGATGGTGGCGCCGCTGTCGTGGG
>CANGRN010000133.1 GCA_947455695.1 Alphaproteobacteria bacterium | reverse complement strand
GCTTTCCAGGACGCCTGCCTGCGCGCCCTGAAAAGCTGGCCCGAAAAAGGGCCGCCGCGTGATCCCACCGCCTGGCTGATCCTGGTGGGACGCAATGCGGCGCTGGACGGCGTACGCAAGCAAAGCCGCACCACCCAATTGCCGCCCGACGAAGAGATTTCCGACACGGGTGACGCGGAAAATGAGCTGGCCGAGCGGCTGGACGGTTCGCATTACCGTGACGATGTGCTGCGGCTGCTGTTCATCTGCTGTCATCCCGATTTGCCGGCGACGCAGCAGATCGCGCTGGCCTTGCGCATTGTATCGGGCCTGACGGTGGCGCAGATCGCCCGCGCCTTCCTGGTCAGCGAAGCGGCGATGGAGCAGCGCATTACCCGCGCCAAGGCGCGCATCGCCAGGGCGCATGTGCCGTTCGAGGCGCCCGGTCCCGCCGAGCGGGCCGAGCGCGTCGCGGCCGTGGCGGCGATGATTTATCTCCTGTTCAACGAAGGCTATTCGGCAGGCAATGATCCCGTGCGCGCACCCCTGTGCGATGAGGCCATCCGTTTGGCCCGGCTTCTGCTGCGCCTGTTCCAGACCGAGCCGGAGATCATGGGGCTCACTGCCTTGATGCTCTTGCAGCAGGCGCGGCTGGCGGCGCGCTTCGATGCAGACGGCGAAGCCATCCTGCTGGACGATCAGGACCGCACTCTGTGGGACGACAAGCTGATCAGCGAAGGGCTGGCGCTGGTGGACAAGGCGATGCGCCACAACCGCCCCGGTCCGTACCAGGTGCAAGCCGCCATCGCCGCCATCCATAGCCGCACCGCGACCGCCGCCGAAACCGACTGGGCGGGGATCGATGGGCTCTATTTGGCACTGGAGCGGATGCAGCCTTCGCCGGTGATCACGCTGAACCGCGCCGTGGCGGTGGCCAAGTTGCACGGCCCGGCAGCGGGGCTGCAGATGATCGAGCCGCTGGAAGAAGCGCTGGGCGGTTATTTTCCCTATTTCGGCACGCGCGGGGCGTTTCTGTTGCAACTGAGACGCACCAAAGAGGCCAAGAATGCCTTCGACCGGGCGATTTCCCTGGCGGGCAGCGCGGGCGAAGCGGCCCATATCCGCCGTCACCTGGACCGGCTGATGGCCGAGGCGGAAAAAGTTTGCCCCGATGTCGGCTGGCGGGAGGCCGGATCGTCCTTCGGCCATAACCCAAGGAGATGTGCGATGAGCGATACAATGACCAAGGAAGCGCCCCAGGGAACCCCCGAAGGCATGGTGAAGGGCGGCGTGGTCGCCTATCTGTGCCTGGAAGGCGCGCTGAAGGCGGCCGAGTTCTACAAGAAGGCCTTCAAGGCCGAACAGGTCCATGTCCATCCGCCGGACGAACAGGGCCGCACCATGCACGTGCATCTGCTGATCAACGGCAGCTCGGTGATGCTGAGCGATCCCTTTCCCGAGCATGGTTGCGGGTTCGTGGCGCCCGCCGGTTTCTCGCTGATGCTGCCGGTGAAGGACGTCGATGGCTGGTGGCAGCGCGCGGTGGATGCCGGCATGACCGGCAACATGGCGCCGCAGGACATGTTCTGGGGCGATCGCTATGCGCAGGCCAAGGACAGCTTTGGCGTGACCTGGGCTTTTGTCGGGCCCAAGAAGCCTTGATGAAACGGAATGCTCATGCGTTGATAAGCGCATGAGCATCTTCGTTGGTATCGGTGGTTGGGTATACGAGCCTTGGCGCGATAACTTCTATCCCAAGGGCCTCTCGCAAAAGCGCGAGCTGGAATATGCCGGCAGCAAGCTGACCGGCATCGAGGTCAATGGCACCTATTACGGTTCGCAGAAGCCGGAGAGTTTCCGCAAATGGCGTGCCGAGACACCGGACGGTTTTGTCTTCACCCTCAAGGGACCGCGCTTCGCCACCAACCGGCGGGTGCTGGCGGAGGCGGGCGAGTCCATTACCCGCTTCTTCGACAGCGGTGTGACCGAGTTGAAAGACAAGCTGGGGCCGGTGAACTGGCAATTCATGGCCACCAAGAAGTTCGACCCCGTCGACTTTGGAGCTTTCCTCAATCTGCTGCCGAAGAAAGTGAATGGCCAGGCGATCCGGCATGCGGTGGAAGTGCGCCATGACAGTTTCAGGGACAGGGCGTTCGTCGAACTGTGCCGCAAGCATGGCGTCGCCATCGTGTTCGGCGCCGACAGCGAATTTCCCCTCATCGGCGATGTGACGGCGGACTTTGTCTATGCCCGCATCATGGGCACGCAGGCGAAGGAAGCGTTGGGCTATCCCAAAGCCGTGCTGAAAAAATGGGCGGAGCGCGCCCATGACTGGGAGAAAGGCGCGTCTCCCAAGAAAGAACTGCTGATCGCGCCGGCTGCGCCGAAAAAGAAGCGGGATGTCTTCCTGTTCGTGATTTCGGGCGCCAAGGAGCGCAACCCCGCAGCCGCCCAGGCCATCATCGCCGCGCTCTAGGCGCAATGCTTTCATGCAGGCGCGCTGGTTGTGCCGGTGCCGCGCTGTGGCAGCATGACAGGGGATTTTGGGGATCGTGCGATGAAACTGATCGGAATGCTGGATTCGCCCTATGTGCGCCGGGTTGCGGTGTCGCTGAAGGTGTTGGGCCTGCCGTTCGAACTGGACCAGCTGTCGGTGTTCCGCAACTTCGAGCAGTTCTCCGCCATCAATCCGGTGGTCAAGGCGCCAACCCTGGTGACCGATGACGGCACGGTGCTGATGGAATCCAGCCTGATCCTGCAGCACATCGCGGAAATCGCGCCGCGCAGCCTGATGCCCAAGGGTGCCGCCCATACACGTGCGCTGCGCCAGGTTGGGCTGGCGATTGTGGCCTGCGAGAAAAGCGTTTCCATCGTGTATGAACTCAACACGCGGCCGGCCGACAAGCAGCACCAGCCCTGGCTGGACCGGGTGGTGGGTCAGCTTCGCCACGCCTATGCCGCGCTGGAGGCGGAAACCCCGAATGACTGGTTCAGCGGCGAAGACCTGATGCAGCCGCAGATCACCACCGCGGTGGCCTGGCGCTTTACCCAGCACACTTCGCCGGGCCGCCTCGCGGCGGCGGAATTTCCCAGGCTGGCGGCGCTGTCGGCCCGGGCAGAATCACTGCCGGCCTTCCGCGAAACCAACTTCACCGAAGCGGTGTTTGGCCCGGCGAAATAATCTGCCCAGGGCGCCGATTAGTGGGCGGCGGCGTATGCGCCCACTAGGTGTAGACTTGGGTATAGAATGGGGCACGCGCGCGCGAGTCGTGCCTGTGAGCAGTTGGCCAAGTGGCTTGAACACATGGTGCGCAATCGGTTGATTGCTCGCCCGCCGACGCTGAAGCTCAGGACCGATGGAACAGGAAGCCTACCGCCACGTCCCATACGACATCGACATCGAGCAGGCTCTGCTCGGTGCGATCCTGGCGGACAACCGGGCGATGGAGCGTGCCTCGGCGCTGATCAAGCCCGAGCATTTCTACGATCCGCTGCATGGCCGCATCTTCGAGACCATGACGCAGATGATCGAGCGCGGCGGCGTTGTCGTCACGCCGCTGACCCTGCATGCCACCATGAAGTCCGATCCCGGCGTGATCGAAACCGGCGGCCAGGCCTATTTCGATGCGTTGCGCGCCGCCGCGCCGGCCATCCCCAATATCCGCGATTTCGCCAATATCCTGTCCGACCTGTATGTGCGCCGCAGCCTGATCCGCATCGGCGAGGATATCGTCAACACCGCCTATGACGCGCCCACCGAAAAGACCTCCAAAGAGCAGATCGCCGAGGCCGAAAAGGCGCTGTATGCGGTGGCCGAGACCAACAAGTATGGCGAAGGCGCGCTGGATTTCCACGAAGCGCTGCGCCTGGCGGTGGAATCGGCGGAAAAGGCCCATGCCCGCGGCGGGCGCATTTCCGGCGTCACCTCCGGCTTCACCGATATCGACAGTCTGCTGGGCGGTTTGCAGCCTTCGGACCTTCTGATCCTGGCCGGGCGTCCCGGCATGGGCAAGACGGCGCTGGGCACCAACATGGCCTTCCATTGCGCCAAGCAGTACATGCGCGATCTGGAAAGCAATGCCGAATATCCCAGCGGCACGCCGGTGCTGTTCTTCAGCCTGGAAATGGCGGCCCAGCAGCTCTCGGCGCGCATCTTGTCCGAGCAGGCCGAGCTGGAAATGTGGAAGATCCGCAACGGCAAGTTCAGCGAGAGCGAGTGGGAGAAATTCGTTCTCACCATGCAGGACCTGTCCAGCCTGCCGCTCTATATCGACGATTCCGGCGGCATTTCGATTGCCCAGATCGCGGCGCGCGCCCGCCGCATGAAGCGCGAAAAGAATATCGGCCTGATCATCATTGATTACCTGCAACTGGTGGAGCCGTCGCGCCGCCACGAAAACCGGGTGCAGGAAATCACCGAAGTCACCAAGGGCCTCAAGACCCTGGCCAAGGAGCTGAACGTGCCGGTGCTGGCTTTGTCGCAGCTGTCACGCGGCGTGGATGCGCGCGATGACAAGCGCCCGGTGCTGTCGGACTTGCGCGAATCCGGCTCCATCGAACAGGACGCGGACGTGGTGATGTTCGTGTACCGCGAGGAATATTACCTGAAATCGCGCGAGCCCGAGCCCGGCAGCGCCGAACATGCCAAGTGGATGGAAAAGCTGGAACGCGCCACCAACCGCGCCGAAGTGCTGGTGGAAAAGCACCGCCATGGCGCCACCCGCGCCATCGATCTGGTGTTCGAAGGCATGTACACCCGCTTCAGCAACATGGCGAGCGACGGCTACACGCCGCCGGGCTGATCAGCCGGCCGTCTTCATCGCGACGAACCGGGCCCCGCCCAGCAGCGCCACGACCTGGCGCGGGATCAGCTTTACGTCATACAGAAAACGCACGAGTTCCCGCTTCGCATACGTCAGGCCAAAGGCGCGCAGGCCCTTGCGCGTGCCTTCGATGTCCGACTTGGCACCGACAAACTGTTCCTGCCGCGCGATCGCAGGCAGCAGTTGCCAGGGCGACAGTGCCGCGAACAAGTTGGAATTGTTGGGATTGAACAGCAGGTGATCCACCGGCAGATCGAAGCGTGTCTGATCGAGCAACAGCCTGGCCGCGGCGCGGTTCAGGATGTACGCCGCCGCGCCGGTGTGGCGCGACAGCATCCGGCCCATCTGGAAATTTCCAACACTCTTGATGTCTGTCAGCAGCACGCGCTGGCCGGGCGGGCCGTAATGCTCCAGCTTCACCACGGCTGCGTCTTCTGGAATCCAGGCATCGCTGGCGAGAAACGCGTCGGCCGCCTGCGACAGCACCACATCATCTTCCAGGAAGGCGGCATGGGCATCGGGCCCGGCCAGGAACAATTCCCAGGCGGCGCGATGCGACAACAGGCACGCTTTGTCGCCGCGCGGGATCTCGC